>NZ_AKJB01000014.1:0-23866 GCF_000282555.1 Pseudomonas sp. GM102
AAGATTGAATTCCGAAACCCCTGTCTGCTTATGCAGACAGGGGTTTTGTCTTTCTGGGCTATAGAAACCTCAATCTGGAATGGGGCACATCCTGCTCTTACGTGCCTTGCTACTCCTTCGAGCCAGCAACTTGCGCCACCAGATATAGATTCCCGTCACCGACAGTACTGCAATCAACCCACCCAACAACGCGATCATCACTTGCCCGGTGAGCCCAATGATTCGCCCTCCGTGTATCGGCAATTGCAGCCGATAAAAACGCTCTCCCAAGGTGCCTTGTCCTGCGATTTCCTGCCCCAGTAAACGCCCGTCCGTGCCATGGAAGAACAGCCATGACTTTCCATTGGCCTCGGTATCATGTTGCCCAAACCCTGCCCCATAAAAGTTGTACTCAAAGCTGTAATACAACTCCCCGATTGCAGCGGTCAGCCCTAACTTTTGCCCCTCCTGTAACGCACGTTCATAAGCCTGTTGATAACTCAGCCGCGTAACCCCCAGCTCCTCGGCAGGCATTCGTCCACGGGCCTCGTAAACGCTCGGCTCAATCGGCGAAAACAGTGAAACGGCAGGCTTGAACACCTGGCTCGGCAGGTTCATGGCGACACTGCTGACAGCAATCGGCAGCAGCAATAACCACAGCCACAAACCACCTGCCCGATGCAGGTCGAAGTTCAGCCGATAGGCATGCCCGCCTTTGATCTTCCAGGCCGTCGACCACTTCTTCCAGAATGGTTTCCCTCGTGGAAGCGTCAGCCAAAGCGCGATGAAACAATCGACAACCCAGGCGATCGCGACCAGTCCCATTAACAGCAATCCCCAGTTATTCGGCAGAACCAGGTTGTAGTGGAACTCCAGAATGAACGGAATGAAATTCTCCCGCTGAAAGCAGCATTCTCCCCAGAACCGCTGCCCTTTCTGCTCGCCATTGACCGGGTCCAGATAGAACACCTGATTGGGCTCGGAAAAAGGTTTTCCGGTCGCAGGATCATTACGCGGTACCGCAGCCAGCAATGCGGTATGACCCTGTTCTGACGGGTACTCCATGTACCAGACTTGTAGCCTCGGACGCTCCGCTTGCAGCTTGTCTACCAAAGTGCCGGGCGGCAAACGCTGACCTTCGGCAGACGCTGCATAGAACCCCGGATTGAGCCACTCATCCAGCTCATGATTGAACGCCAGAATGCTGCCGGTAAGCCCCGCCATCAGCAGAAACAACGCGGTCGCCAAACCGATGTAGCGATGAAGTAAAACCAGAAATGCACGCATGGAATTTTCCTGCAGAGACGACAAAGCCAGCTCCTGGATTCAGGGGCTGGCTTTTTTGGATAACAAGTCGTTAGAACTGGTAGCTCACGGTAGCGGCGACGTTGCGCTCTTCACCCATGTAGCAGAAGTTCAGGCTGGCACAGGAGGCCACGTAGGACTCGTTGGTCAGGTTGTTCGCATTCAAACGTACGTCCACGCCCTTCAAGCCCACCTTGCCCAGGTCATAGCCGACAGACGCATCGAACAGCGTATAGGACGGCACCTTCAGGGTGTTTTCCGCATCGGCCCAGCTGTAGCCGACATAACGCACGCCGCCGCCCAGACGCAGGCCATCAAGCGCTGCGCTGTCGAACGTGTAGTCCGCCCACACCGAGGCCATATGACGTGGCGCCTGAGTCGGCGAGTTGCCCTTGTTTTCGATCACGTCGGTTGCAGTGCTCAACGTACTGATCATCGACTTCGAATACTCGATGTCGGTGAAGGTGTAGCTGCCGAGGACTTTCAGGTTATCGGTCAGCTGCATGTGCGCTTCCAGTTCCAGCCCCTGGGAGCGGACGGCGCCTACAGCGCGATAGAAGTTTTCCTGCGGCAGTTTGGTCGCCAGGTTTTCCTGATCGATGCGGAACAGCGATGCCGTGAACAAGTTGTCGGTGCCCGGTGGCTGGTACTTCAGGCCCACTTCCCACTGGGTGCCATCGGTCGGTGCCAGAGGATTGCCGGCGCTGTCGGCGTAGGAGTTCGGGTTGAACGACTCGGAGTAGCTGATGTACGGCGCAATACCGTTATCGAACAGATACAACGCCCCGGCTCGGCCTGTCAGCTTGGTGCGTTTGTCACTGATTTCCGTGCCCACAGGGCGTGCCGCTTCAGCCAGCCGATTTTCATCGGAGGTTTCGACCCAGTCCTGACGCAGGCCCAAAGAGAAGCGCCATTTATCCATCTCGATCAGGTCTTGCAGGTAGACGCCGGTCTGTTCCAGGCGCCGCAGATAGCTGGTCGGGCTGTAGAAGTCGATGGCCGAATTGCCGTACACCGGATTGAACGCATCGATCGGCGCAAGACCGCCACTGGTCCAGTCGACCACCGTTTTGCGTCGCTGGTAGTCCGCACCCATCAGCACGGTGTGTTTGGTTGCGCCGGTGAAGAACTCGGCTTGCAGCATGTTATCGACGATAAAGGCGTGGAGCTTTTCGTCGCCGCCGGTGTAATAGCGGTTCAACTCGTTACTGGTGGGGGTAGTCCAGCCATAGGCGTAAACCTGATCGATCTTCACCTTGGAGTCGAGATAACGAAAGTTCTGCCGAGCGGTGAAGACGTCGTTGAAGCGGTGTTCGAACTGATAACCGAAGGACTGTTGATCACGCTGGAAACCATCAACGCCCGGCTCGCCTTCGAAGAAGTTGGGGGAGATCCGATTGCCGTTGCGCTGATGGATCGTGCCATCGGCCGGGACTCCGCCGTGATAGCCGCCGTCGGGGTCGTGTTGCAGATAAGCTTGCAGCGTCAGCGAGGTATCTTCGGTGAAATCGATGCTCACCGTCGGCGCCAGGGCGAAGCGCTTTTCCTTATTGTGGTCGAACTGTGTGTCGGACTGATCCGCCAACCCTGTCAGCCGATAGGCAATACGCTTGTCATCATCCACCGGCCCGCTGAAGTCGAAGCCCATGCCACGTTGGCCTTGGGTGCCCACCGTGGCCTGGACCTGATGATAGGGCTCATACAACGGTTTCTTGCTGGTCAACGCCACCAGCCCGCCCGGCGAACTGCGACCGTAGAGCACCGACGACGGTCCTTTGAGAATATCGACTCGTTCGAGGAAATACGGGTCCACCTGCATGGTGCTGTAGGTGCCGCTGTCACCCATGGATTTGAGGCCATCGAGATAGATGTTATCCACCGAGCCGTCGTTGAAACCGCGCATCGCCACGTAGTCATAACGGTGGGTCGCGCCGTAAGGGTTGGTCAGCACGCCCGGGGTGTAGCGCATCGCCTGGGACACGGTTTGCGAGCCTTGGTCGTCCATTTGCTCGCGGGTCACCACGGACACGCTTTGTGAGGTTTCCAGCAGCGCGGTACTGGTCTTGGTGGCGATCTGGCTGTGCGTTGCGTTGTAGCCATCCATGCTGCCCAGCGCGTTACCCAAGGCGAAGCCTTTGATGTCGGTGGCGGGCAGCGCCAGGGCTTCGGTTTCAGCAACGGGCCGCAGCACATAGCTGCTGCCATCCTGACTGACGGCCACAAGCCCTGTGCCATTGAGCAAATGACTCAACGCCTGATCCGCCGAATAGTCGCCCTGTAATCCCGGCGATTGAAGGCCCTGAGTTTGAGTCGGAGTCGTCGACAGCGTGATGCCCGCCTGACGCGCGAATTGATTGAGCACATCGCTCAAGGGGCCGGCGGCGATGTTGTAGGGGTGGCTACTGGCTTCGCTGCCCTGTGCAGCAACGCCAAGTGTCGGCAACAGGCCGACACCCAGTGCGGTAGAGAACAGCGCCGCGCGGATGGCGTGGCGCAATACGCCTGATTCCGCGGCGAAATGGAGAGGGTTCTTACTGATGGCGCGCACAGTCATTGTAGGTTTCCGTAGGAAGTCGCTGAAGGCAGAGTTGAAGTGCTTACTGACTAAGCCGGACTTGTTCGGAAAACCCGCCAAAAATAATTCAGGCCTGTCGCTCCAGCGTCACCCAATAGCGAGTGCGATAGCGCAGTTGCACCGCCAGGGTTTGCGGCAGAATGGCCAGCAGTTTGTCGGTGTCGTCGAGACGAAAAACCCCGGACAGCCGCAAGTGGGCAATATCCGCCGCGCAGGTCAGATAACCGGGACGGTAACGCCCGACTTCATTAATGAAATCCCCGAGGCGCATGTTACGGGTGACGATCAGGCCGTCGACCCAGGCGCCGGCATCCATGTCTTGAGGCGGTGCCAACTGTGCGTGGCTTCGATCGATCAGATAACTCTGCCCGGCCTGCACCTGAATCGACAGGCCATCAGCAGCCCGTGGCGAATGGATTGCGACCACGCCGCTGGTGACGCTGAGCCGCGTGCAGTCGGCGTCCTGACGAACGATAAAGCGCGCCGCCACACTTTCGAACACACCGTGACGGCTTTGCACCCGCAGCGGACGATCAAACGAAACCCCTTCACTTGCCCCACCGCACGTCACGACGATCTCGCCGCGAGTCAGTTTGATCAGGCGCTGCTGCGCGGTGTAGTCCAGGTCCACCGCGCTGGCGGTGTTGAGCTCCAGGCGCGTGCCATCCGGTAACTGGAAACCGCGTCGCTCGCCCGTGGCGGTGGCGAAGTCGGCGGTCCACTGTTGCCAACCGACATCCTTGCCCAGCCATGCCGCTGAACCCATCAATAACGCGCCCGACAGCAGCTTCAATGCCTGGCGCCGCCCGAGTCCCTGTGCGCTGTTTTCCAAAGTGTTGAAAGCGACTTGAGCGCCGGGCACCGCGCGCAGATTGCTGCTCAACTCGGCTTGCAGGGACTGCACCCGTTGCCAGGCCAGTTCGTGATCATGGTGCTCGGCCCGCCAGACGTCGCATTGCTGGCGCAGTCTGGAGTTGGCCGCGTTGTTACGCAGGCGCAGCAACCAATGGATGGCTTGTTTAACCACCTGCTGATGAGGTGCGCCGCGGCGATTCAGCGCTGAGTTATCCACAGGCATCACGCTTCATACCGCAGCACGTAACAGTGATACAGCGCGTCGGCCACATAACGTTCCACTGAGCGTAGGGATAATCCCATGTGTTCGGCGATCTGCTTGTGGGTAAATCCTTCGCACTGGGCCAGCAGAAATGCCTGACGCACTTTCGGCTTCAGGCCTTCAAGCATGCGGGCGATGCTTTCCAGCAATTCGAGCACCAATGCCCGTGCCTCGGCGCTGGGGGTTTCGGCCTCAGGCAAATGGGCGATGGTTTCCAGGTACGCGCGCTCGATTTCCTCACGACGCCAATGGTCGATCACCAGGCCGCGGGCGATGGTTCGTAGAAAGGCGCGGGGGGCCTTGAGCTCCGGGCGTTCGGTTCTTTGCAGCAGCCGGACGAACGTGTCCTGAGCCAGATCCGCCGCATCGGCCGCATTGCCCAACCGAGCGCGCAGCCACGTGTTGAGCCAACCGTGATGGCTGCTGTAAAGCGCCTGTACTGCAAACTCAGGTGAGGACATGAACGCAACAGCCCGAACGTCACAAATGATAATTAGTCGCATTGTCATCAAGGGTCGGGAAATTTGCAACTGCCGTTCATGCAACCCTCACTAATCACTGCGGCGCGGACGCTCTGGCACGCCGTTCGGCGGTTATCCGACGGGTTTCGTACAAACCCCTAAGATTTCTCCCACTCGTGCCGACAAGACTGGTGAGACATGCGTGCACCAAAGTAGAGCGGCCCCAGAATGCCGTCTGCGCGGTTACATGGAATGTTGCAACCCGGAACGCATCCCCACTTTTTGCATAAGAAGTCCCATGAAATGAATCTCAAGTTCAGCCATAAAATCCTGCTGGCCGCTTCAGGCGTCGTGGTGCTGGCTTTTGCGTTGTTCACTTTGTACAACGACTATCTGCAGCGAAACACCATCCGACAAAACCTCGAGTCATCCGTTGAGCAAGCCGGCGAGCTGACCGCGAGCAGCGTGCAGAACTGGATGAGCGGCCGCGTGCTGGTCCTGGAAAACCTCGCGCAGAACGTCGCTCATCAAGGCGCCAATGCCGATCTGCCGGGGCTGGTCGATCAACCCGCCCTCACCTCGAACTTCCAGTTCACCTACGTCGGGCAGGCCAATGGTGTGTTCACCCAGCGCCCTGACGCGAAGATGCCGGACGGCTACGATCCGCGTCAGCGCCCCTGGTACAAACAAGCCGTGGTCGCCGACAAGACCATGCTGACCCCGCCTTACATGGCCGCGGTCGGCGGGTTAGTGGTGACCATCGCCATGCCGGTGAAAAAGCAAGGCGAACTGCTGGGCGTCGTCGGCGGCGACTTGAGTCTGGAAACCCTGGTGGAGATCATCAACTCGGTGGACTTCGGTGGCATCGGTCACGCGTTCCTCGTCAGCGCCGACGGTCAGGTAATCGTCAGCCCGGACAAGGATCAGGTGATGAAGAACCTGAAAGACATCTATCCGGGTTCCAGTGTCCGCATCGGGAAAGGCAATCAGGAAGTAGAACTGAACAAGCAGGACCGCATCCTCTCGTTCACACCAGTGAGTGGTTTGCCGAATGCCGAGTGGTACATCGGTCTGTCGATCGACAAGGCCAAGGCCTACGCACCACTGAGTCAATTCCGCACCTCGGCGCTGATCGCGATGTTCATCGCTGTGACCGCCATTGCAGTATTGCTGAGTCTGCTGATCAGCGTGCTGATGCGTCCGCTGACCACGATGGGTCGTGCGATGCAGGACATCGCTCAGGGCGAGGGCGACCTGACCCGGCGTCTGGTCGTAGAAAGCAAAGATGAATTCGGCGAGTTGGGCGGCTCCTTCAACCAGTTCGTGGAGCGGATTCACGCGTCGATTTGCGAAGTGTCCTCGGCAACTCGTCAGGTTCATGACCTGTCGCAACGGGTGATGGCATCGTCCAATGCTTCGATCATCGGTTCCGACGAACAAAGCGCCCGCACCAACAGTGTGGCTGCGGCGATCAACCAATTGGGCGCCGCCACCCAGGAAATCGCCCGCAACGCCGCCGATGCTTCGCAACACGCCAGCGGCGCGAGCGAGCAGGCCGATGACGGTCGTCAGGTGGTGGAAAAAACCATCCTGGCCATGACCGAGCTGTCGCAGAAAATCAGCCTGTCCTGCACGCAGATCGAAACCCTGAACGCGAGCACCGACAACATCGGGCACATTCTCGATGTGATCAAAGGCATCTCCCAGCAGACCAATTTGCTGGCGCTCAACGCGGCCATCGAAGCGGCCCGTGCCGGTGAGGCCGGTCGTGGCTTTGCTGTGGTGGCGGACGAGGTGCGTAACCTTGCTCATCGCACCCAGGAATCGGCGGAAGAGATCCACAAGATGATCAGTTCGCTGCAGATCGGTTCTCGCGAAGCGGTGACCACGATGAATGCCAGTCAGGCATCCAGCGAGCAGAGCGTCGAAGTGGCGAACCAGGCCGGCCTGCGCCTGGTCAGCGTGACCCAGCGCATTGGCGAAATCGACGGCATGAACCAGTCGGTGGCCGCAGCGACCGAAGAGCAGACCGCCGTGGTGGAAACCCTCAACGTCGACGTCAACCAGATCAACCTGTTGAACCAGCAGAGCGTGGCCAACCTCAATGAAACATTGAAGGATTGCGATGCGCTGTCCCAGCAGGCCAATCGGTTGAAGCAGTTGGTTGATAGTTTCAAGATCTGATTCAAATCAGTTCTACCGCGTTATCGTTCTTCGCGGGCAAGCCTCGCTCCTACAAGAGCTCATCTGTAGGAGCGAGGCTTGCCCGCGAAGGCGATAGATCAGTCACCGCTGAACTGAAGCCTTACACAAACAGCTTCAACACATTCCCCATCGCATCATCGGCAAACCCCTGAAGGAAATCCTTGAACCCCGGCAGGGCTTGCTCACCGCCCTGAGCCGGTTCGGCGATGATGGTCCAGATTGCCCGCGACTTGTCTGCGCCGATGGATTCCACCCTCATCGCCGCCCACAAATTGCCGATGCCCAAGGTGTTGTAGATGAGGGTCCAGGTCATGTTCAGTGCCTGGTCGTCCCGAGAGTTGAGCTGCTCGACCACCAGGTGGTTGTCGTCCTTGAAGAATTTCTTGCGCAGCGACGACACGCCTTCGCCCGTCATCTCGATGTGCGACAGCGCCGGAATGAATCGATCGAAGCCGGCAAAGTTACCGACCACCGCCCAGACCTGTGCCGCATCGACCGGTACATCCACCGAAGACACAACGTGGCAGCCGTGAGGATTTTTGATCAGGGTATCGGGTTGCAGAGTATTCATGGTTTTGCTCCGTGCAGGGTTAGGGTGAATCAGATGAAGTTGATTTCTTTGAGGTAGTCGCAGCCGCGTCGCAGCAGCGCCGGGGATTTTTCCGGGTAATGCGCGCCCATCTGCCGTACGCCCGCTTGGGCGTTGTCGTGGCCGATCATCGAGATGTCGCCGATGTCTTCTTCGAAGCCGTTGAGGTAGAAGCCCAGCACGCCAAACAGCGCGTTATCGCTGTCGACACGGCCCAGTTGCTGCTGCCAGTCGGCGACGCTGACCATGGCGAACTCCCGACCGGCCTCACGAAATGACGCTACGTAGCAATCCCAGCTCAGGGGCTCGGGGTTGTGCAGGTTGAACACCGCTTTTTCGGCCTGGTAACGGCTGGCGTGGAAGGCGATGAAACGGGCGAGAAAATCCACCGGCATCAGGTCGAAATTCAGCGCGAACTCCGGCACCTGACCGAGCTGGATCGAGCCCTTGAGCATCAACATCAAGCGATTCTTGTGGGGCTGGCAGACGCCAGTGAGGCTGTTGAAACTGATGTTGCCGGGGCGAAAAAGATTGACCCGCACCCCACGCTCCCGCGCCCGTTCGAGAATCCGCTCGCCAACCCACTTGGACAGGTTGTAGCCGTTCTTGATGTAGATCGGCGGTGTCTGCGCGGCGGGCAATTCCAGAACCCGGCCATCGTCGGAGATCGTGCTGGACGCCGAGAGTGTCGAGACGAAGTTGAAGATCTTCTTGCTGCGCCCTTCACACAGGCGCAGGCACTCGAAAATCGGCTCGACGTTATCCCGCGCCAACGACTCGTAATCGAGGACGTGATTGACGTTGGCAGCGTTGTGCACCAGCGCGCCGAAGGTGCGGTCAATGCGCGCGTAAACGTCGTCCGGCAAACCCAATTGCGGTTGGGTGATGTCGGCGGCGTAAACGCTGACCCGGCTCAGGTCCAGATGGGTGAGACGGTTATCCCGCAGGGCCTGGGCGAAACGTTCGGCCGCGCTTTGTCCGCCGGATTCGCGCACCAGGCACGCAACCTCGGTGGCGCCCCAAGCCAGCAAAGCCTCGACGATATGTACCCCGAGAAAACTGTTGGCACCGGTCACCAGCACCTTATGCACGTCACCGCACTGGCTGACCGGCAGCGGATCGAGGTTGAGTTCGGCTGCAGCATCGATGAAGGCTTTGGGGCTGAGGGGCGATGCATCACTTTGCTCGGGCCCCTCGAGCAGTTTCGCAAGAGTGAGCAGCGTGGGCGCTTCGATGAAGCGATTGATCGACAGGCTGCGACCGAACGCCTGGCGGATGCTCAGCAGCAGCTGTGACAGCAGGATCGAATGCCCGCCCAGGTTGAAGAAGCTCTCGTCGGTGGCAATGTCCTCGACCGCCAGCTCTAGCAACTCGGACCAAAGCTGGCGCAACTGCATCTGCAGCGGGGTCTGCGGCTGGCGCCGCTGGCTAGCGACTTGGGCCTGTATTGATGTCGCGAGCAGAGCCCGGCGATCGACCTTGCCGTTACTGGTGAAGGGCAGGTGCGGCAGTTCAATGTAGGCGCCGGGGTGCATGTAACCGGGCAGCGCGTTTTGCACATGCTCGCGCAAGGCCAGCAGGGCGGTGCCGGGCCGCTCCTCCCTGGGTTGAACCAGGTACGCCAGGATCCGCCGCCGTTCATCGATCACCACCGCCACCTGACGAAACAGATGGCTGTCGCGCAGGCACTGCTCGATTTCCTCGGGCTCGACCCGAAAGCCTCGGATCTTCACCTGGTTATCACGACGGCCACTCAGCTCGATCCCCCCGTCGGTCCACTGGCCGATATCACCGGTGCGATAAACGCGCAGCCTTTGCCCGTCGGGCAGCGTCAGGTTGAGGTAACGCGCCGCGGTCAGTGCCGGATCGTTCAGATAACCCAGGCCGACGCCCGGCCCGGCGATATACAACTCGCCGGATGTGCCTTGGGGCACTGGTTGCAGTTGCTCATCCAGGATCAGCAGCTGGCCATTGGCGATGGGGACGCCGAGGTTGCGGTTGCTGTCACCGACGCAAAATTGCCGTGTTGTGGCTAACACTGTGGTTTCGGTCGGGCCATAAATATTGTGGAATCGACATTGTGGTGCGAGCTGTTCAATCACAAATGGCTCACAGACATCGCCACCGGTAATCAAGTGCTCAAGGCCCAGCGATGCTTCCAGCGGCATGACGCTCAGCAGCGCCGGCGGCAGGAAGGCGTGGGTCACTTGCTGCCCGCGAATCAACTCGACCAATTGCTGTGGATCACGGCGCTGGTCGTCGCTGGGCACCACCAGTCGCGCGCCTTGGATAAAGGTCGGCAGGATATCCAGCAGCGACGCGTCGAAATTGATCGTGGAAAACTGCAACGCCCGACTGCTGCGCTGTAACCCCACGTGGTCGGCGTACCAGGCACAGAAATGGCTGAGGTTACGATGGCTGAGCAACACGCCTTTGGGCTGGCCGGTGGTGCCCGAGGTGTAGATCGCCACGGCGGGTTCGTCGATGTTCACCGTGCGGCGGATCAGCGAGGCCGGGAGGCCGGGCTTGAGCAAAGGCAGCCGACGGACGTCCAGCGTCGGCAACGACACGTCGCCCAGATCGCTGTCGCCGTCATGTAACAGCAGGTCCGCGTTGGCGCTCTCCAGGATGAAGCGCCGACGTTGCGCCGGATGCTGCGGGTCCAGCGGCAGGTACACCGCACCGCAACCGAGCACCGCCAGAATCGCCGCGTACAGTTGCGGCGACTTGGGCAGGCTCACGCCGATTACCACCGGGCGGTCGGTTGCGCCGCGATGGCGCAGCACGTCCAGCATCGGTTGTTGCAAGCTCAGCGCCAGGCTGCGTAAGGACTTGTAATCGACGAGCAAACCATCGACCCACAGGGCCGGTTGCGGCGCGTCATCGAGCATGCGCTGCTCAATGCCATGCATCACCGGCACTTGGGCGGCGGCCAACAGCCACGGCACCGCAGGCGCATTGAGGCGGTGCTCGAAGGCCAGCATCTCCAGTGCATCTAGCCCATGCAATAGTGGGTCGGCAGCGCCGACCTCCACCGTGGGCCAGTGATCGAAACAGGCCTGATCCCGAGAGAGCTGGCTGACCAGCCGTGCGCCGCTTTCGACTACCGCTGCCAGTGTGCGCAGGCGCAAGGACTGGCCGTTGCCGCAGCTTTCAGGAGCGATAGCCTGCCGCCATAACAGTCGCTGCGCACCGTCGCGAAAAACCACCACCGGCTGCGGCAACACCTCATCCGGCAGGGCATCAAGTGCCACGCGTACCTCCAGGCGAGATCGGGCCTGGAGGGCGCAAGGCGCCGTCCCGTCGTCGATTAACAAATCCACCGGAGCGTGACTGGCCGGCGATTCAAGACGCACGACAGCATGGCCGTGCAGTTCCAGTTCAAGGGTCAGATCAGCCATTGCCTGGCTGCTGCCAGACACTGCAATTTCAAGGCGTCTCATGGGCGGATCCTCAAGGAGTCAGGTAATCGGCCAGGGCGTCGCGCACGCAGGGGGACGCGAGCATCGAGCTGCTGCGAAAGAAGCGCGTGATATTGCCCACCAGCGGATGAAATCGATTGATGGGATAAGTCAGCGCACTGGCGTCTTCGCGCAGTGACTGGCGCACCGATTCGTCGACGGACAGGTGGGCGATCAGCTCGAAATCGAACGCGCGCTGCAGATCGCTCGCCAAGTATTGGGCGATGAACCCCGGCATCAATCGCGCAATCGCATGACGGTCCTCTTCGGGGGCGGTGCTCCAGTAAATCTGCACCAGCCGCGTCCAGAAACCGGCGTGACGCCCCTCGTCCATAAGGTGGTCGGCCATCAAACCCTTGATCGAAGCCTTGACCGAATCGTCCCGGGCGAAGGCAGCCACTTCATGGGTCACGGTGTTTTCGGCAATGGCGATGCAGATCAGCTCTACGGCGCTGAGCAGGTGTTCCGGTGCCTGGGCCAGCGTCGCCGGTATCGCGCGGCTGAGTTCGATCTGCATTGGCAGCGGGATCGGTGCGATGCCGGTCATATCGATGGTCTGCTGCATGAAATCCATTGCCACCAGTGCGTGGTAATTCTCGTCTACCACGACCGTCATCGCGTCGTAGCGGCAGGCGAACGGGAACTCAATGCCGAAGCTGTTCTTGGCGATGCGGCGGGCGGTGTTGTCCACCAGCTCAGTCTCGAAAATCACTACGTCGTTGATGAACTTGTAAAGGCTCTGCACCAGCACGAAATCGCGCAACTGCGGACAGTGACTGAGAAAGGTCTGGCTGTGCACCAGGGGCTGGCGGCTCATGGGAAAGATCAGCTTGTCGTCGTCTTCGACCCGGCGCCGTGGTCGGGTGCGGATCGTGGCGCGGCTTTCCCAGGCGTCAGCGAAGGATTGGTAGTGGACGGCGTTCATGGCGTCACCTGCGCAACCGGTTGGGCCATGCTCTGACGCAAGCCGTCCCACAGCGCGATGCGGCTGTCGACGGCGGCGAGGGCGGCGGCGAGGACATCGGTTTCGCGTTGCGGATCGCCATTGATCAGACGCGCCAGCAGTTTTTCCGCCGCCGGGCCGTGGTCTTCGGAATCGACTTCAATATGCCGTTGCAGGTAGTAACGAAACGTCGGGGCTTGATCCAGGCCAATGCCCCAGGCATCCAGCATGCGCTGGAACATCTGCGGAATGACGCTCTCGCGACCATGCACGAACGCGGCAGCCACACTGTGCGCCGGGGCGTGCAGGGCGGTGTGCAGGGTCTGGCGGACGAACTGTGCCGCCGCCGGTTCGACCTCGACACTGTCCAGCGCGGTCTGGGGGCTTACGCCTTCCTGCTGCAGCGTGATGAATCGCCTAATGGCCCGGGTGTCCGCGCCGACCTCCTGCATGGCATCCAGATACAATTCGAAGTGACTGCAAAACCCTGCCCCGGGGCGGTCATCCGACTCTTCGCCCAGCACGATTTCGTTAATCAGGCGTGCAGCCTGCGGGTCCGCCGGCGGTAGCCAAGGCAGGTGCACACAGGTCAACTCCCGTTGCAGGCGTTTGGTCAGCGACATGAAGTCCCACACCGCGAAAACATGGCTTTCCATAAAACGGCGCAATAGATTGATTGATGTTATTTCGGAAAAAACCGGGTGTTGGCCAAGTTCGCATTTTTTCAGAAAAAGTTGTTCGCTGGTTGGTTGCATTGGAACGTCCTCATCAATGATGTTCTCGGCCAGGCTTCCCGCTTTTTTATAAAGGTGAGCGGGTGCCTGAACCGAAGTCCATGTAATACCTAAGTTGCTTAAGTGTTCGCCTTGAATGCCTTGTGTCGCTCTGTAAGCCTTGCGCGTTAAGCCATTTAAGAAATCAGAAACGGTCGATAACGGTTCGGCGAAGAAAAAACTAATACACGAAACAAGTAGGCGGCAAGCATTTTTTTATTTATTTAAAGTTGGGTGTTTATTGGGCGCGAGGGAGTTTGTTAAAACTTCTAAAGTAAGTTTTATTTGGGCGAAGAGGCTCCTTCCGATTGTACTTATCAGAATTTAATAGTTTGAGTGAATGCCTCACTCGGAGCACTTCAGGGAACGGGAAATTAAGAAGTTGATGTTTTATGGGAGGGACGTCGGTCGGACCTCCGATCGTCCCGCCTGTTGGGCGACGCTCCTTGCGTATTGGCTTCGATTCGCCTGGCTTTCAGTCAGGCGCTGACTTCTTTTTGGTCTGTTTGAATCGACAAATGCAAGAGTGAGCCTAAATCAATGGCAGTGCCATTGAACTGATAGCAGCAACGGGCGCGGACACGGCTTCGCCGCGCCAGGCAAGAGCGGAGATGGGGGAAGGAGAATGTGTAAGAAAGTGATACGCCGGTCAGGTCACCGGCGAGCGGTCAACGGTTCGGCTGTTGTTCCAGATACCGACGCATGGTGGCGGAGGCTTTTTCCAGGTGACGCTCCAGCAAGGCAGTCGCTTTATCGATGTCTTTGGCCCTCGCGGCCTCGAGCAGTGCGCGATGGTCGTCTTGGGTGAGTTTACCCAGCCCCATGGACGACAGATGAAAGCGCAGGAAGCGCTCTTCTTCATTGAGTTCCCGCTCGATCAGGTCCAGGAGTTTGCGGTTAGGCGCCTTGTGGTAAAGCGACATGTGAAACAGCCGATTGAGCTTGCCGATTTCAGAGTAATCGGTTTGCGCTTCCAGTTGCTCGATGTACTGGGCCGACAGCGCCAGGTCGCTGGTATCGAGCAGCGGAATGGACAAGCGCAAAGCGAAAGACTCCAGGACCGAGCGCAAGGCGTAGGTCTCGACCGCATCGTTGTTGATCAGCGGGGCCACCACCGCGCCTTTGTGCTGGATCACATTGAGCAGTGATTGTGCCTCCAGTTGGCGCAATGCCTCGCGCACCGGCATGCGGCTCACGCCAAACAAGTCAGCCAATTCCTGCTGGCGCAGAGCGGTGCCCCAAGGCAGGCGACCGTCGAGAATGGCCGCGCGCAGGGTTTCTTCGATCACCGAGCGTGCCAGATGAGCGGGAATTGGCCCGTTGACCTTGATGCTGCTGAGAGGGTTGGGCTTCTGTGTCACAACAAACGCACCCCGACTGGCTGAAAAATCTGGATCCAAATGGACACTAGTGACTGCCTGACGGGTTGTCAAACGGTCAAAATAGAGCAGTCTTCGCCAGCTCGGATTTCGGCGCAGGAGCTGCCGACGGCTGCGATCCCTTTCTATTGCACCCGCTCTATAAAGTTTAGCGTGTCGCCAGTGATCTCACCGTGCCATTGTCTTTTAGCAGGCTAGCCTTCACCATCAAGCGCTTTCCACCTGCCTGATCTGGATGCCTCGCATTGGCGGTACGTTTCGCGATCCCTCGGACTTTGCGCTGGCTAGGCTGCGCACTGCTGCTGGCCGGCGCCATGCTGGGCGGGCTGCATGCCGATTGGGATTTTTCGCTGATCAGCCGTCACGCGCAGGCGTTGTACGGGCCTTTGGGTGAAGGGCGGCAGCGCATCGATGCCTGGCAGCAGTTGCTGGCCACGCAAAAGCAGGTCGGCGAGCTGGAACAGCTCAACGTGGTCAACCGGTTCTTCAACAAGCAGATGCGCTACGAAGAAGACATCGACCTGTGGCACGAGGTCGATTATTGGGAAACGCCGATCGAAGCCTTGTGGAAAGGCGCCGGCGACTGCGAAGACTACGCTATCGCCAAGTATTTCAGCCTGCGCCATCTCGGTGTCTCCAGTGACAAGCTGCGCATCACCTACGTCAAGGCTTTGCGCCTGAACCGCGCGCACATGGTCCTGACCTACTATTCGAGCCCCGAGGCCATGCCTTTGGTGCTCGACAGCCTGATTGACGCGATCAAGCCCGCCAACCAGCGAACCGATTTGCTGCCGGTCTACTCTTTCAATGCCGAAGGGCTGTGGTTGCCGGGTGCCAAGGGCAACAAAAAGGTCGGAGACACCAAACGCCTGTCCCGCTGGCAGGATGTGTTGAAGAAAATGCAGGCCGAAGGTTTTCCGGTCGAGACGACTAACTAGGAGCACGCGCTCAGATGTCTTTGTTCAAACAGCTGTTGATCGCTATCTGTCTGTTCCTGGTGGTCGCCTTCACCGGCAGCTTCATGGTCAGTCTGGAAAGCTCGCGTACCCAGTACGTCAACCAGTTGCGCTCCCACGCCCAGGACGCCGCGACGGCATTGGCGCTGTCCCTGACGCCGAACATCGACGACCCGGCGATGGTCGAGCTGCTGGTCAGTTCGATCTTCGACAGCGGTTATTACGCGAGCATCCGTGTGGTCGACCTGGCCAACGACAAGACGATTGTCGAGCGCAGCGGCATCCCGGCGGTCACTAACGTGCCGGACTGGTTCGTCAAACTGATCGGCCTGGAACCGGCCGGTGGCGACGCCCTTGTCAGCCGAGGCTGGGAGCAGGCCGCGCGGGTCGAGGTGGTCAGCCATCCGATGTTCGCGTTGGCCAAGTTGTGGCAGAGCGCGTTGGGCAGCCTCGGCTGGTTACTGATCTGCGGCGCGGTGAGTGCGGTGCTGGGCGCACTGTTGCTGCGCCGGCAACTGAAACCGCTGGATTACATGGTCAAGCAATCCCACGCCATTGCTCGCCGCGAATTCCTCAGCCTGCCGGAACTGCCGCGCACCCCGGAACTGCGTCGGGTGGTGCAGGCGATGAACCAGATGGTCGAGAAGCTCAAGGCACTGTTTCAGGAGCAGGCCGAACGCAGTGAAAAACTGCGGGCCGAATCCTATCAGGACAACCTGACCGGCCTGGCCAACCGGCGCTATTTCGAAATGCAATTGAACGCGCGAGTGAGCAATGCCGAGCAGGCCAGTTCCGGCTATTTGCTGCTGCTGCGGGTCAAGGACCTGGCTGGTTTGAACCAGCGGCTGGGTGGTCAGCGCACCGATGAATTGTTGAAAGCGGTGGGCGAGCAGTTGTCCCGGGAGTGCGCCAAGTACCCGGAAACCCAGAACCTCGTTACGCGCATTCGGGGCGGTGAATTCGCCGTGCTGGCGCCGGGGCTGGTGCGCGAAGAAGCGCTGCAACTGGCGAGTAACCTCGACAGCGCCTTGGCGAGCCTGCATGCGACGGGCGCCACGGACGTGGCGTCGGTGGCCTCGATCGGGCTGGCGCCGTTTGCCCATGGCGACTCGCCGCAAGCAGTGATCGGATTGGCGGATCAGGCGTTGGCCCAGGCGGAAAGTCAGGGCGAACCGAGCTGGGCGTGTCTCGATCACAGTGCATCGGCCCGGGTTGGCGATGACCACCATGCCTGGCACACCTTGCTGGATCAGGCGTTGAATCAGCAGCGTTTCGAGCTGTACTTCCAGCCGGTGCTGGCCAGCCACGACATGCAGGTGGTGCTGCATTACAAAGTGCTGTCGCGCCTGCTCGATGAGCAGGACCAGACCATTCCCGCTGGGCGTTTCCTGCCGTGGCTCGAGCGTTTCGGCTGGACCGCGCGGCTGGACCGTTTGATGCTGGAGCTGGTGCTTGAGCAGATGGCCGACCATGAAGAGTCGCTGGCGCTGAACCTGTCTTCGGCAACGCTGGCGGATCCGCAGGCGCTGAACAAAGTGTTCGAGATTCTGCGTCAGCATTCGAATCTCGGGGAACGACTGACCCTGGAAATCGGCGAAGAACAATTGCCCGAGCAAGCGGTGCTGGAGCAGCTGACGCGGCGTCTTCGCGAGCATGGGTTCTCGTTGAGCCTGCAGCGTTTTGGTGGACGTTTCAGCATGATCGGCAACCTGGCGCGGCTTGGGTTGGCGTATCTGAAAATCGACGGCAGTTACATCCGGGCGATTGATCAGGAGAGCGACAAGCGCCTGTTCATCGAGGCGATTCAGCGGGCGGCGCATAGCATTGATTTGCCGTTGATAGCCGAGCGGGTCGAGACCGAAGGGGAGTTGTCGGTGATTCGTGAGATGGGGTTGTATGGGGTTCAGGGGCAGTTGTTTGGTGAGCCGAAGCCTTGGCAGTAGCCCACTGATCGTTCCCACGCTCTGCGTGGGAATGCAGCCTGTGACGCTCCGCGTCACAACGGTGTCAGGCGCAACGTCGGCGGTGGGGCTGGAACGCGGAGCGTCCCTTGAGGCATTCCCACGCAGAGCGTGGGAACGATTACCGCTAGCGAAGTCCTAGGAGATTTCCTTCAGATTGTAGCGGTGTTGGTGAACTTGTCCGGGCTCAGGCTCAGGGCTAGTCTGGCTTTTGGCGGCTGCGCGCAGGAGATTCTCGGATCTGCTGGGTGTCCTAAACAGTCCCGGTCTTGCACACCTGCGCATGGCCGCCACCTCTTTACCGTGTCCCCCGACATCGACACCGAAGCCCCGAGCATCAACGCTGTGCAGTTATTGGTGGAACGGGCACTGGATCACCTTGAGTCGCCGCAGATGCAGGCTCGGGCCGAGGTTTAGCGTGAGGTAGCACAGATGATCGTTCCCACGCTCTGCGTGGGAATGCAGCCCGTGACGCTCCGCGTCACAATGGTGCCAGGCGCAACGTCGGCAGTGGGGCTGGAACGCGGAGCGTCCCTTGAGGCATTCCCACGCAGAGCGTGGGAACGATCGGCGTCGGGCGTCAGATCAACCCCGTCTCATCATCGTCGATCAACTGGCTCAACCCGCCCAATGCTTCACGGGCCTGGGTCCGGTCCATCAGCTTGGCTTGCGCGGCGGCCGGCAGGTCGGTGACGCGGATCACGCCTTTTTGGGTCAGCACCTGAATCAAGTCGTCGAGTACCCGGATCATTTCCAGGTCGCTCTGCTTGAGCTGCTTGAGGCTGGTCTCAACCACTTCGTGGGCAAACCAGGCCTGGATTTCATGGTGGTCGGCCGGCAGCGTTTCCGTGGCCTCGGCGTAGGCCGTGGCTTCCACGCGCACCAACTGACCTTGCGCATCGCGTTGCACGTAAAACATTGAGCATCCCTCGGAAATGGACCAGCGTCGTGCTGTCAGCAGCATAGGCCAACGCCGGCGAGTATGCGGTGCGACGACGAAATCGTCACCCGTGAGGTGGACGCAAACGTGACGGCCGCCCGGTCTGGGCGGCCGTCAGCCTGCTGATCAGCTGTTGTTGTGGTCGATCTTGATGGTCGGATCACTGCCGGCGATCAACGAGTTGATGCTGGCGCTGGACCAATTGTTGCCTTCCAGTTTGATCGTCACGTCCGGGGTGGCCGCTGCTGCGTCGGCGCCGTTGAACTTGCCGCCAGAACTGACTTGCAGGGACGACACGCCATCCACCGTGGTGATCTTCAGGAAGTTGTCGATGGTGCTGCCGCTTTCGCCCTGCAACAGATCACGCAGGTCGATGCGATCGCCTTCGCTGGCCTTGAAGTCCTTGATCACGTCGCTGCCGGTATCGCCAGCCTTCCAGATGAAGGTGTCGGCACCCGAACCACCAATCAGAATGTCGTTGCCTTGGCCACCGATCAGCGAGTCATTGCCGCTGCCGCCGAGCAGGATGTCATTGCCCTTGCCGCCGTCGAGCAGGTCGTTGCCACCCTGGCCGAAGAGAATGTCGTTGCCCGCGCCACCCAGCAGCGTGTCGTTACCGTCGTGGGCGCCAGATACGTCGAACTCGGTGTAGTGCTCGGTGATGTACTGGTGCACGTTGCTGGTGGTGACTTTGCTGACGTCGACGCCGGTCTGCTGGGCCACGAACGCCTGCATGGCCTGATAACCCTCACCGGCAACGCCGTTGAAGCTCACCAGATCGCCGAACAGCAGGTCGTTGCCGTCACCGCCGCTGACCGTGTCGGCACCTGGCATCGTCGCTTCGGTATGGCCGATGATCGAGTTGGCCAGGTCTTTCGGGTCGATGTTGGTTTGTGGCGTTTGATCCGAGTCGTACGGCTTGAGGTCGCCGAGGGTGACGTCCTTGTTCAGGCCGATGGCTTCCACTGTCGACACGTTGTTCAGCAGTGCAAAACTGTCAGTTGAGTTGTCAATGGCGTTGGAGCCGGTGCTACTGCCATTGCCATCGCGATAGGACAGTTCGTAGGTACCGTTGCCCTCGGCGCGGAGGGTGCCCAGTTCGGAACTGCTCCAATGACCGCCCCATTGGTTTTTGTAAGTCTGCAGTGTGACGGTGCCACCGCTGTCGATGGTCAGGTAATGAGTGCTGTCCAGGTAGCCGGAATAGGTCTGCCCCAATTTGTAATTGGTGGTGGTGATGACGTCATCGAGCTTCACGTTGCCGAACAAGTTCGGGTTGGTTTGCTCGCCGCTCTGGTAGTAGGTCGGCTTGCCATCGGTGATGAAGTACGTGAGGTTCTTCGCGCCGGTGTTGGCCATCGCATCCGTACTCTGGAACCAGTTGGCCGTGGTTTTGAACACGTCCTCGTAGTTGGTGCCGCCGCCAGACGACATCGAGTCCAGAACGGATTTGAGCAAGGTCAGGGCATTCGGGTCATTCAGGTTCACCGATACCGACTTGTTGACCTGGTTATCGAAGTCCACCAGGAAGATGTTCACCGTCCCGGAGTTGCCGCCCATGCTTTGCTTGAGGGTGTTGAACACCGATGTCAGCGAATCCTTGGCGGCGCTGATCGAAGAAGCGCTCATGCTACCCGAGCTGTCGACCATGAATGCGATGTTGTAGTTGGTGCCCGGCACCACGGTCAGCCCGCCGATGTCGGCGACCATGATGTCGTTGCCGTCGGTGCCGGTGATGGTATCGTCGGCCGCTGTGGCGGTGGTGGCGTTGTAAACCGCCGGGTACACCGTGACCGGGATCTGCGCGGTACTCAGTGCCGAACCGCCTTGGGCTTCGGTGGACGTCGATGTCACGGTCAGGGTGAACTGGCCGTTGTAGTACGGCGGCGGAGTAACGGTCAGCGTGCCAAGGTTCCAGCCGGTGACGTTGGCTTCACCGTTGGTGGTGGTGAAGGTGTGGCCCGCGCCATCGCTGAGCACCGAGCCCGCCGGCATGCCGCTGATCTTCACGCTCAGGCTTTCGGAGCCGTCAGTGTCGGTCAGTGCCGTTTTGATCGCGGACAGGTGAACGCTGGTGCCTTCGGCGCCTTCGTTGAGTTTGTAGCCGTCGTAGTAGCCTTCGCCATTGGTGCCGTGCAGGTCGGACACTGTCACGCCAGAAGCGGCCAGATCCGACACGCCGGTGTACAGCGGCACGCCGGCACTGCTCAGGTCGACCGCCGCGCCGCCGTTGACCGACAGGTTGACATCATAGCTGCCCGGGCCGTTCTGGTTGTGGTGGTAGATGTCCAGGGTGTAGTAACCGCTGGTGGTCGGGGTGTACGAACCGTTCAGGCTGCCGCCTGCGCCCCACGTGGTGGCGGCCACGTTTTTACCGCCGATGGTCACCAACAGGCTGTCGTCACCGGTACCGCTGAAGGTGTACGTCTTGCCGGCTTCGAGGTAAATCAGGCCCGACGTTTTCGACGCCGTGCCGGCCGTGACGCCACCATTGGACTGCACGTTGGTCACGGTGCTGCTGGAGTTCGGTGTACCCGCGCCGTCGATGACCGATTTCAGTGTATCGGTAGCCGCGCCGCTGCCATTGGTGCCGAGGCCCGACAGACCGGTCCAGACTTCCTTGATCAGGCCGGTGGATTTGACGCTGTTGTCTGCGACGCTCAGGGATGGCGCGTCGGCAACCGGTGTGATGTCGATTTTCACCGTGCCGGTGCTGCCCAGCAGTTGACCGTCGGTTGGCTGGAACTTGATCTGCGCGTAGTCCGCCTGTTTGTTGCCCACGCCGGTGCCGCCGTAGCCATCGACGCCCGATTCGTTGGCATCTGGCGTGAAGCGCAACTTGCCGGCGTCAATGTCGGCCTTGCTGACGGTCTGGTTAGTCGCCACGTCTTTCCAGGTCGCACCGTCCAGGTACTGCAACTTGCCGTCGCCCGGCAACTGAGTGATTTTCACCCCCAGGTTGGCGGTGGGGCTGTCGACATCGCTGACGCCGAAGGTCGACCAGCCGAGGATCAGCGGGGTGTCTTCGGTGCCGGTGACGTTAACCGGTGCGGCGGTCGGCGCGTCGTTCACGGCCACCACGTTGACGGTGGTGGTCGCGGTGTTGGAGTAGTTGCTGCCATCGGTCACCGTCACGGTGATGATCCGTGGCACGGTGCTCGGATCTTCACTGCTGTTGGTGAAGCTGATGTTTTTGATCTGCTGCATGTAATCGGCCAGCGTCGCGTTGCCCGACAGAGTCAGGGTGACGGTGCCGTCCTGGCTGTTGGCGTTGATGCTGATGCCGTTGACGCTGTTGCCCAGGTTCAGCGCGTCGCCCGGCTGACGGTTGGTCAGCACGATGGTGGCGCCGGTCAGCATCGTGCTGTCCGGGTCGGTGATTTTCAGGTCGGTGTCGCCGATCGAGACGCCTTGGCCGGTAGTGCCTTCGGTGAAGGTCACGTTGTAGTTGGCCCCGGTGGCGCCGCTGGAGTTGTTGGCGTCCAGGTCGAGAACCGGCGCTGCATCGTTGTCGGTGATCGAGGTGCTGACGCTGCCGTTGGTGGTGCTGACCGCGAGGTTTTCGAAGTTGCCGCCGGTGGCCGAGTCGATCTTGACCACGAAGTTCTCGGTGCCTTCGGTGAGCTTGTCGTCCAGCGTCGCGACGTTGAAGCTTGCGCTGCTGGCGCCCGCCGGGATTTTCACGGTGTACACGCCGGTGAAGTCCGAACCGTCGGCGGCGGTGCCGCTGTAGACGATTTTCAGGGTTACTTCGGTCTGCGCCGGGTGAGTCAGGCTGACGGTGTAGCTGGCGGTCTGGCCTTCGGTTACCGAGGTGCTGCCGCTGATGCTGACTTCGGTTTTGTCGATTGTGTCGGTGACAGTCGTGACCGCAGCGGTGTTGCTGGTAACCAGGTTTTCGAAGTTGCCACCGGTCGCGCCAGTGATGGTTGCTTCGACTTGGCCGGCGTCTTTGTAGACGTCATCCTTCGGCGCATCGACAGTCACGGTGCCAGTGGTTTTGCCGGCGTCGATGGTGATCACGGCGCCATTGCTCAACGTCACGGTCACCGGAGTGCCGGCGGCGTTGGTCAGGGTCGCGGTGTAAGTGATCTGGCTACCTTCGGCTACCGAGTTAGTCGCGCTCAGGCTGAGGTTGGTGGTGTCGACGGTGTCGGTCACGGTGGTGCTGACCGGCGTTTTATCCGCTACCAGGTTCTCGTAGTTGCCGCCGCTGACGCTGGTGATCGAGTTGGTCAGCGGAGCATGGCCGGCCAAGGCATCGTTCGGTGCGGTAGTGGTCACGGTACCGGTGGTTTTACCGACGTCGATAGTGATCGTTTGACCGTTGGCCAAGGACACGGTGACCGGGCTGCCCGTCACGGGAGCACCGACAGTCGCGGTGTAAGTGACGGTGCCGCCTTCAGTTGCCGAAGCGGTGGCGTTCAGGGTAACGGTCGAGGTGTCGAGGGTGTCGGTGATGCTGGTTACTGCCGGGGCAGTGCTTGGCACCAGGTTTTCGAAGTTGCCACCGGTGGCGGTGGAGATGGTTGCCTGGACAGTGCCGGTGTCTTTGTAAACGTCATCGGATGGAGCCGGGACGGTAACGGTGCCTGTGGTTTTACCGGCGTCGATGGTGATGACGGCGCCGTTGCTGAGCGTGACGGTGACCGGAGTCCCGGCGGCGTTGGTCAGGGTCGCGGTGTAGGTGATCTGGCCGCCTTCATCCACGGTGCCGGTCGCGGTCAGCGACAGGTTGGTGGTGTCCAGGGTGTCAGTCACCGAGGTGTCCGCCGATTTGCCGTCGACTTCCAGCTTCTCGTAGTTGCCGCCCTTGGCATCGTCGATCTTGACGCTCAGGGAGGCGCCGCCGGTCAGGGCGTCGTTTGGTGCGGTGAAGTTGACGCTGGCGCTGCTCGAGCCGACCGGGATGGTGATGGTCTGGCCGTTGGACAGGGTTATAACGACTGGCGAGCCGGTGACCGGAGCGGACACTGACGCGGTGTAAACCACTGTCCCGCCTTCGGCCACAGCGCTGGTTGCAGTGAGGTTCACGGTCGAGGTGTCGAGGGTATCGGTCACATTGGTGACTGCCGCTGCCGGATTTGTCGTCAGGTTTTCAAAGTTGCCGCCTGCGGCGTCCTTGATCGTGACTTCGACTTGGCCAGCGTCTTTGTAGACGTCGTCCTTAGGTGCATCGACGGTTACAGAACCGATGGTGGCACCGGCGGCGATGGTGATGA
>NZ_AKJB01000015.1:0-23666 GCF_000282555.1 Pseudomonas sp. GM102
CTAGGTTTTCACACAGTCTGTTCGGGTGCCGTTTTTGCGTTTGTGGGATTTATTACTGCGGCCCTGCCCTTCTTCTGCAATCTCCGAAGCTCTCGCCGAATTATCAGCTTCGTCCTACAGCGTTACTGCCTAATCTGTGGCGCGCGGATAAATCGGATTTCCCCTACGCCTAAAACAGAATCACCCGGCATTCAAACTTGAAGCTGCTCGCCAAAGTCCCCCGTTTTACGGATCGGGACACAAACGTGACCAGACTCATCCCCAAAAGTGAACTCCATGGCCTACGCGACCAAGTACTCGACACCTACCAAGCCATGGAAGACTTCCGACAGGCACTGAACCGCCCGGACGATCTGCCTGGCTTCGACGAACTGCTAAACGCGGTGGGCCTCAATCGCTCCAACTACATGCAAGGGGCCAACCAGCGAAAACTCATCGATGCCGTCAGTAACGGTGACTGGGCACTGGTGAAGCCGCGCGTCGCTGCGGATAACGGCGGAGCTTCCTGGAACGCCTTCAAACCCAAACCCGAGCCAGCACCGGCAGAACATCTGGTGGAAGAACACGCCTTCACCCTGCCCAAACCAGCAGAGTCCGGCTTCCACATCGTCCAGACACCCATGACCCTCGAAGCACTGGAACGCTCGCTTTTCGAAATCACACCCAGCGATGTGCTGCGCCGCGAGTTCCGCTCGCTCAACCGCCATCTCGGGGAACAGGTAAAACCGGGGCAAATGGTTATCTTCAGCGATTCGCGCAACTACATGTGCCGGCGCGAAGAGGCGCAAATGATGGCAGCAGCGGAGAAAGTGAATGAAGCGCTGAAGGATCTGACGGATGAAGAGGCTTCATTCATGGTTGAGCACCATGAGGTGATTGAGCCATTTTTGGGCGTTTCTTCCGGAGCGTTGGGTGTTGCATCGTTTATGGTGGGTCAGCATATGGAAACGCTTAAGAACACGCTTAAAGAACTTGAGCGGTTACACATGGAGCAGTACCGCCAGCATGGACACCTGAAGTCCCCGGATTTTTTTGCGAAACGCAAAAGGTTGATGACGAAACTGGATGCCGGTTTAGAGCCTTTGGTTCGTAAGACTACGGGCCTAGCGGATCATCCAAAACTTAAACGGGTACTAGGCTTGTCCACGCGAAGGATCGTGCACAACTGGAACAAGGCTGGCGCACCGGCTCAGTTACCAGGCTACGCAACACATATCGAAGGCGTGGCGCAAGCTTCTAAATACTTGAAGGCAGGCGGCTATGTAGCCATTGGGCTGGGGGCTGGTTCTGCGGCGACGAAGATTTACGAAACGTGTCGCACTGGGCGCGAGGAGGAATGTCGTCAGGCGAAATTTGTGGAGGGTTCGAAACTATCTGGAAACGTTGTAGGCGGAATGATAGCGGGCCGACTGGCCCCAACTCTTGCACCAATGACATGTGCCGCAATTGGAGTGGGGACAGCCGGAACGGGAGGAGTAGTTTGCATGTTGGTTGTGAGTGGCATGCTGGCCGCGCAAATGGGAGACAGCGGTAGCCATGCTGGAGAATTTTTCGGTGAGAAACTGTACGAGGTGAATGAGTAATGCCCCTCGACCAGATAATTGGCCACGTTGATGCGTTTTGCATCTTGTGGGGACTTGGCATTCTGGTTTGGATAGATGCGAAGGATTACCTGTGATTGGCCCTCATCTTGATTTTATTTACCTCTCATCATGGGGAGTTGTACTTCTACTTATTTTCCTCAGCGAGGCAATCGTGATGTTTGCCGCCTATTTTCGGCTTGATCAAATGGAGGGGCACTTCATTGCGTCTCATCTTGTGAGCATTAATCGCAAAACGTTGGGAAATGGGCTATGGGGAAGAATGAAAAGGGTTAGGCAGATAGGAGCATTAACAGGCCGTTTTACACATCTCCAAATGCTAGATCCGTATGCTGTCATGGAGGCCGAGATTTTTCCTGAGCACCTGAAAAAATGGGGAAAGATTCCGGGACACCTGATGCGAGCCGCTCTGACCGGTGCTGGGTTACTCTTGATTTGGCTCGGTTTCGACTGGTTACGCATGACAGTTTCCAAACCGACGAGCGACCTGAAATTGCTCTGTATCGCCACATTGATCGCTTGTCTTGTCTTGGCCTTGTTGGCTGTGATCGCAAAGATATACGTCAGCTTTTTCAAACTGGCTGAGATTGAGTCTCTCCTGAAAGAATCGTACTTCGTCGCTCGCAATCGTCGAGTGATGGGAAACGGCGCGTATGGCCGCTACTGTCGCTTGTCCCACATTTCCACCATGCTTTTGCTGGACGATGACTTTTTGTCGGACAGTGATCCCCATGCAATGGATGAGATCGCTCGTTTTCCCTTACCCCTGCGACGTTTGGTCATTATTCCCACCCGGATGCTGGCCTATTCTTTTCTAGGTTATTGCGTGTTCCATCTCAGCGGAAAATTCTTCGGGGTACTTGCCTAAAACCAGCGAATAATTTTGCCAGTCCTTTCAATAAAAAACGCGGCCATTCTAGCGCCGCGTTTTTTTGCTTCTTTAAGAACCGTCGTCGCGACTACTCACCCGGTTCAACGTTATCTAACGCCTGATTCACCGCCAGCTCCCCCAGCATGACCACTTGAGCAATACCCAGCAGGGTCTTGCGGTGGGTGCCTTCCAGCAGAGCGGCGAAGTCACCGAGCATGACCGTAGCCGAGGACAATGACTCGCTGGCATTGGCCAGCAGGGATTCGGTGTCGGCTTTGGGATTGGCGAAAAACATCCGGTTGGGGGTGTAGGGCTTGGCCATGATGTGGGCTACGGGGTTGAGGTAGTAATCGAGGGCGCGTTCGGCGGCTTCGTGGAGTTTTTTGGTGTCGATGGAGGCGTAGGGGGATGTAGGGTCGGTGTCCGTAGCTGTGTTTGCTTCGGGAGGGTTGGGTGTTGGCTTTTTCATGGTGTATCTCCGGTCTAGCAGTGGAGCTGGCCCATTCGGTTTCCGAACGAAGGGGTGGCAGCTGTACGCAGGTTGGAAACCCGGGGAACGGAGAACCCGGTTGACCCGAAGGTCTCCCGCGCACAGCCGCCATAACGGAGTGCACACATTGGAATGTGCGCAAGGATACGTTATCAAAGGCGCTTGTGCTCTCGGTTCTACTCGGGGTTTCCAATCCCGGTCGCTGAATTGGCAGCGACATGCACAGGCTAGAGAGCGGACGTCCGACGGACAACCTGAAAACATTGTGGGAAGCTTCTGTGTTTGCACTAACGCCTTTAAACATCCCGAATTGAAATACGAATTGTGTAGGGGGAAAGCGGTGTCAGTTCCCGCGTTTGCACAGGTGGAAGCCGTGTCAGCCGCCACGTTTGCGGCAATCCCCCGCCACGGTGTATTTGATGGTGTTGAGTTGGCCTTGAGAATCTTCATAGGTCATTGCGGTAGGTACTACGGCGCAGGCAACTTGCGGCCGCACAACGCTCACCACCTTCACCACCTTCACCACATCTAGCTTCATTCCGTATTCGTAGTCTTTCACCACCGGCGCAGGTTTTCCCTGGCTGGCAGCGTATTGCTCCATGGCTTGGGTGTTAGCGCTCAGCATCTTTTCGAACGTCCTGTCACCGCCACCTTCAGCGAGCACATTCATGGACATCGCCATCCCCCCGGCGAATGCAATCAACTTGATCAATTTCATATTCCGCACCTTCGAAATCCGACTCATAAAAAAGCCCGGCATCGACGCTCGATGACGGGCTAGTTCAAGTGCGACACGCTTACAAGTCTTTGGTCTTGTCGTCCTTCTTTTCATTCAACACGACGGGGTCACGCGCCTGTTCTTTGGCGACAAGCTTCTCCACCGAGCGGTCATTGGCCGCCATCATTTTTTCAAAGGCTCTATCGCCGCCGCCTTCAGCCAAAACAACAGAAGACATCACCAACGCCGCTGCAAACGCACTCAGTTGTGCAAGTTTCATGTTTGACTCCTCGTTTAATTAACTAACGAGGTCAAGGTAACAATCCGAACCTTTCGTGACGGTGGCGTGGAGATTACATATCCGTTATGTAGCTGCCACTCTGTTGAATCAGGGCAAAGAATTAATGTGGGAGCGAGCCTGGCTGCTGATACTGCCGGCGTTGTATCAGCTCGCCCATCGACGCGACGAAGACGCAGCTTCAACCAAGTAGATGATCCCCTTGTGGGAGCGAGCCTGCTCGCGATAGCGATCTGTCAGTCGTCAATGATGCTGACTGATCCACCGCCATCGCCCACCAGGTCGCCAGTTTCCGGGTTTTTCAGCAGCTCCAGTTGAAAGCTGCGAAACAGTTCGTCGTACAGGTAGTCACTTCGATGCTTTTGAAATGCGGGTAATTCTCTGCCGCATCTGTTCGACCGCTTCTACCGGGTCGACAGCAGCCGCTCCCGCTCGCAAGGCAGCACCGGACTGGGCCTGGCCATCGTGCGTTCGATCATGAGCCTGCATCAGGGCGTGGCACAGGTTAAAAGCTTGCCCGGGACGGTGACGGTGTTTCGATTGGGGTTTCCCGCCCCCGAGGAATAAATGTCGCCGACCCATTGGTTGTCCAGTACACAGTTTTAGCAATTTGGGTTAGCCCGGCCTGCCTTCCCCAGTCTCATCCCCCCTTTCCAGAATCGCCTCGCGGGTGAATCAGCCGCGTCCTACATCCCGATCCCGCCTTCGACATTAATGTAATGACTTGACCGAATTGGCAGGCACAGAAGCCTTGACCTATTCGATTCTTGTGATAGAAATATACGCAGGTAACGTACAGAACATGGACGCTCTTTTTATCGAATTACCCGCATTTCAAAAACACAGAAATGACTATCTGGACGACGAACTGTTTCGCAGCTTTCAACTGGAGCTGCTGAAAAACCCGGAAACTGGCGACCTGGTGGAAGGTATGGGCGGGTTGCGAAAGGTCCGTTTCTCCGACCAGCGACGCGGCAAAGGCAAGCGCAGTGGACTAAGGGTGATTTATTACTGGTGGTCGGGTTTTGATCAATTCTGGCTATTCACCGTATATAGCAAAAACGAGCAAGACGACTTGTCGCCTTCCCAGAAGAAACTTTTCAGACAAACTCTAGATAGCGAAATCAACACGAGATCCCACTATGAAACGTGACATTTTTGCCGAACTGATGGAAGGCCTTGAAGCCTTGGCCGACGAGCGCCAAGGCAAGGTCACGCTGCGAACCCACAAGGTCAAACTGCCAAAACTGGTGCCAATCACTGCCGAGGAAGTGGTAGCCATACGCCAACAGCTCAACCTTTCCCGTTCGGTATTCGCGATGTATTTGCGTACGAATACCCGGACGCTGGAGAACTGGGAACAAGGACGGGCGAAACCTAATGCTCAGGCCACCACCCTTATCCGGCTGGTTGAGCGTTTTCCGGAAACGGTTGAACAACTGGCGGCGCTGACCTGAAATGCTCGCGGCGATTTCAATGACGCCTTCGCGAGCAAGCCCGCTCCCACAATGGATCTCCAGTGAACACACCATTGGGGGAACTCCTGCGATTAACTGTGGGAGCGGGCTTGCTCGCGAAGGCGGCCCAACAGGCACAAATGAAAACGGCACCTTTCGGTGCCGTTTTGCCTCACGCGGTCCCGCTGTTTACTTACGCGCCGCCTCCCACGACTTCAGCAGTTCGGCATAGCTCACGGTTTCGCCTTTAGGCTTCTCGTTCGCCAGTTTCGCTTTCGGCGCACCCGGTTGATCGAACCAGTACTGCGCATCCCGCTCCGGGTTCATTTTCGGCCCGCAGGTCGGTTGTACCTTGGAACGTTCCAGACGGGTCATGATCGCATCCTGATCCTTGGCCAAACCGTCCAGTGCCTGTTGTGGTGTTTTCTCGCCACTGGCGGCTTCGGCGATGTGGCTCCACCACAGTTGTGCCAAACGCGGATAGTCCGGCACGTTGGTCCCGGTCGGGGTCCATTGCACGCGGGCCGGGCTGCGGTAGAACTCCACCAGGCCACCGAGTTTCGGCGCCAGGTCGGTCATGGCTTGCGAGTTGATGTCCGACTCGCGGATCGGGGTGAGGCCGACAATGGTTTTCTTCAGCGATACGGTTTTCGAGGTCACGAACTGCGCGTACAGCCAGGCAGCGAGTTTTTGCTTTTCAGGCGTGGACTTGAGGAAAGTCCAGGAACCGGCGTCCTGATAACCGAGCTTCATGCCCTCTTCCCAGTACGGCCCTTTTGGCGAGGGTGCCATGCGCCATTTCGGTGTGCCGTCGGCGTTCATTACTGGCAGACCCGGTTTGGTCATGTCGGCGGTAAACGCGGTGTACCAGAAGATCTGCTGGGCGATGTTGCCCTGAGACGGCACCGGCCCGGATTCGGAGAAAGTCATGCCCGCCGCTTCCGGCGGCGCGTATTTTTTCATCCAGTCAACGTACTTGGTAGTCGCATAGACCGCCGCCGGGCCGTTGGTGTCGCCGCCGCGGGTCACGCTGGAACCGACCGGATGGCAGTCTTCGACACGGATGCCCCACTCGTCCACCGGCAAGCCGTTGGGAATGCCCTTGTCGCCAGCGCCGGCCATGGAAAACCAGGCATCGGTAAAGCGCCAGCCGAGGGATGGGTCTTTCTTGCCGTAGTCCATGTGCCCGTAGATACGCTTGCCGTCGATTTCCTTGATGTCTTCGCTGAAGAACTTGGCGATGTCTTCATAGGCCGACCAGTTCACCGGTACACCCAGCTCATAACCGTATTTTTCTTTGAATTTCGCTTTCAGGTCCGCACGCTCGAACCAGTCGGCGCGGAACCAGTAGAGGTTGGCGAACTGCTGGTCGGGCAGTTGATAGACCTTGCCATCCGGCGCGGTGGTGAACGAGATACCGATGAAGTCTTTGATGTCCAGGGTCGGTGAGGTGTAGGCCTTGCCTTCGTTGGCCATCAGGTCGGTGATCGATTCGGTCTTGCCGTAGCGAAAGTGCGTACCGATCAGGTCCGAGTCGTTGACCCAGCCGTCATAGATGTTCTTGTCCGATTGCATCTGGGTCTGCAGTTTTTCCACCACGTCGCCTTCTTGCAGCAAGTCGTGGGTCAGCTTGATCCCGGTGATCTCGGTAAAGGCCTTGGCCAGCGTTTTGGATTCATATTCGTGAGTCGCGATGGTTTCCGAAACCACCTTGATGCTCATCCCGCGAAACGGCTCGGATGCCTTGATGAACCACTTCAACTCTTCGAGCTGCTGTTCCGGGGTCAGGGTGGACGGTTTGAACTCGCTGCCAATCCATTTCTTGGCGGCGTCTTCATAGGCATCGGCCCAGGCCGCAGCGCTCAACCCGCTGAGTGCCAGCATGGCTGCCAATGAAACGCTATGTCGCAGCTTATTGTTTTTGTCGAACATAGAGACCTCCTGTTTAGGTTTCGGGACATGCATGCCGATCGATTTCGACTAGCCCCAACGCATCACAGCCAACAGCCACACCAGGGACAACGCGAACGCTACCCAGATGCTCCAGTCGGTGACGCCGATTACCAGCAAATGCAGGTAGGCGCTGCCGAGAAGACCGATAAACAGCCGATCGCCACGGGTGGTGGCAATCGGCAACAAACCACGCCGAGGGACACTCGGCGAACGCAACTCCCAGGTCGTCATGCCCGTCAGGATCAAGGCAATGACGCTGAAGAACGCCGCCGTGGGGCCAGTCCAACTCATCCATTCCATCATCAGTTCCTCATACCCGGCCCAGGGCAAAGCCCTTGGCCACATGGTTGCGAACAAACCAGATCACCAACATGCCCGGCAGAATAGTCAACACCCCCGCTGCCGCCAGCACGCCCCAGTCGATGCCGGACGCCGAGACCGTGCGGGTCATCACCGCCGCGATGGGTTTGGCGTTCACTGAGGTCAGGGTTCGCGCCAGCAACAGCTCGACCCAGGAAAACATGAAGCAGAAAAACGCCGTGACGCCGATCCCGGAGCCGATCAGCGGGACGAAGATCTTCACGAAGAACTTAGGGAAACTGTAGCCATCAATGTAGGCGGTTTCGTCAATTTCCTTGGGAACGCCAGACATGAAGCCTTCAAGGATCCACACCGCCAACGGCACGTTGAACAGACAATGGGCCAACGCCACCGCGATGTGGGTATCGAACAACCCGATCGAGGAATACAGCTGGAAGAACGGCAGCAGGAAAACTGCCGGTGGCGCCATGCGGTTAGTCAGCAGCCAGAAAAACAGGTGCTTGTCACCGAGGAAACGATAGCGTGAAAACGCATACGCCGCCGGCAGCGCCACGCTCAAGGAAATCACCGTGTTCAGGCTCACGTAGTACAGCGAGTTGAGATAACCGGTGTACCAGCTCGGGTCGGTGAAGATCACCTTGTAGTTGGCGAAGGTGAAATCCTGGGGAAACAGCGTCAGACCGCCGAGGATTTCGGTGTTGCTCTTGAAGGACATGTTCAGCAGCCAGTAGATCGGCACCAGCAGGAACAGGATGTAGATCAGCAACGGGATAAGCTTTCTCTTGCTCATGGCAGACCTCACCGATTGGCGTCAGAGTGAGTCATGGCGGTGTAGAACAGCCACGACACCAACAGGATGATCAGGAAGTACACCAGCGAGAAAGCTGCCGCCGGGCCGAGGTCGAATTGCCCTACGGCCATTTGGGTCAGAGTCTGACTCAGGAAGGTCGTGGCATTGCCCGGACCGCCCCCCGTCAGCACGAACGGCTCGGTGTAGATCATGAAGCTGTCCATGAACCGCAGCATCACCGCGATCAGCAGCACGCTCTTGAGCTTGGGCAACTGGATGTGTCGGAACACCGCCCAAGCCGACGCCCGATCAATCCGCGCCGCCTGGTAATACACGTCCGGAATCGCCCGCAAACCGGAGAAACACAACAGCGCCACCAGCGACGTCCAGTGCCAGACGTCCATCACCAACACCGTGACCCAGGCGTCCATGGTATTGGACGCATAGTTGTAGCTGATGCCCATGGCATTGAGGCTCGAACCGAGCAAACCGATGTCAGCCCGGCCGAAAATCTGCCAGATGGTGCCGACCACGTTCCACGGGATCAGCAGCGGAATCGCCAGAATAATCAGCACGACCGACGACCAGCGGCCCTTGGTCGGCATGGTCAGGGCGATGGCGATGCCCAAGGGGATTTCGATCAACAGCACGCAAGCGGAGTAGATGAACTGGCGCAGCAGCGAGTCATGCAACCGTGGGTCGAGCAGCACTTGCTTGTACCAATCGGCGCCGACGAAGTAGCGGCTGGACTGGTCGAAGATGTCCTGCACCGAGTAGTTGACCACGGTCATCATCGGGATCACCGCACTGAATGCCACCAGCAGGAACACCGGCAACACCAGCCACCAGGCCTTGTTGTTCTGCACCTTGTTCATGGCAGCACCTCCAGCAGGTAATCATCGGCATAGACCATCAGCCATTGCGCCGGAAAGCTGATGTACGCCGTGCCTTCGGGCACCGGTTTGTCTTCGGCCAGGCGTACTTTCAGCGGTGTGCCGTCGAGGTTCAGGGTCATGATCTTGTAGGTCCCCAGGTCTTCGACGTGTACGACCTGTGCCTGCATCGCGTCATCAAAGGGTTCGTCCCACACATGGACGAACTCCGGACGAATACCGACCTTCAGGGTTTTCCATTCGGACTCGGCGATTCGTTTCTGCATCGCGTCGGACAACGGCAAGTGAGTCCCGGCAAAACCGACACCGCCGGCTTGTGGCTGGACCTCGATCAGGTTCATCCCCGGGCTGCCGATGAAATAGCCGACGAAGGTGTGGCTCGGCCGCTCGAACAGTTCTCGCGGCGTACCGAACTGCACAATTTGGCCGCCGTACATCACGGCGATCTTGTCAGCGAAGGTCGAGGCTTCAAGCTGATCGTGGGTGACGTAGACCATGGTGATGTTGAACTGCTCGTGGATCTGCTTGAGCTTGCGTCGCAGTTTCCATTTCAGGTGTGGGTCGATCACCGTCAGCGGCTCATCGAAGAGGATCGCCGACACGTCATCGCGCACCAGCCCACGACCCATGGAGACTTTCTGTTTTTCATCGGCGGTGAGGTTGCGCGCCTTTTTGTACAGCAGTGCCTGGAGATCGAGGACTTCAGCGATTTCCTGCACCTTGGTGTGAATTTTCGCTTCCGCCATGCCCTGATTGCGCAACGGGAAGGCCAGGTTATCGAACACCGTCATGGTGTCGTAGACCACCGGAAACTGGAAAACCTGGGCGATGTTGCGCTTTTCCGGGGTCAGTTCGTTGACCACTTTGCTGTCGAACAGCACTTGGCCCTGGGACGGGCTGAGCAACCCGGAAATGATGTTGAGCAAGGTCGACTTGCCGCACCCCGAAGGCCCGAGCAGCGCGTAGGCACCGCCCTGTTCCCAGACGTGATCCATCTCGCGGATCGCGTAATCCTCAGGGCCGGTCGGCGTAGGGGTGTAGCTGTGGGCAAGGCTCTGCAAACGGATTTCGGCCATCAGGCAACCCTCGCAATGCGGCGACCGGGCGCCTGGACCAGCCGCCCCTGCATATCGAACACAAACAGTTTATGGGTCGGGATATAGATGCGAATCGGCGCATCGACGTCGTATTCGTGAACACCCGGCAAGTGCAGCACCAGCAGGAAATACTCGTTGCGCACGTGCAAGAAGGTTTCCGAACCGCTGATCTCGGCCACCTCGACGGTTACCGCCAGTTCGAGGTCATCGTCATTGCTCGGCACCAGCGAAATGTGGCTGGGACGCACGCCGAAACGGAACTCGCCCTCGCCCACCGGTCGCAGATCGACGTTCAACGGGAAGTGCACGAAGTTGGCGAAACTGACCTCGTTGCCGGCAATTCGCCCCGGCATCAGGTTGATCGGCGGTTCGGAGAACAGCTCCGCCGCCAGCACGGTTTGCGGCTGGTGATACACCTCGGAGGACTTGCCACTTTGAATCACCCGACCTTCGTGAAGAATCGTGGTGGTGCCGCCCAGCGCCAGGGCTTCATTGGGTTCGGTGGTGGCGTAGATAGCGATGGTGTGGTGGGCCGCGAAGAGCTCGCGCATTTCCTGGCGCAGCTCTTCGCGCAGCTTGTAGTCGAGGTTGACCAGCGGCTCATCGAACAGAATCAGCTCCGCGTCCTTGACCAGCGCTCGGGCCATGGCCGTGCGCTGTTGCTGGCCGCCGGAGAGTTCCAAAGGATGGCGCTGGAGGAACTTCTCGATGCGCAGCATCTTCGCGGTTTCCAACACTTTGCTCTGGATCAGCTCATTGGAAACGCCGGACTGACGCAGCGGCGAGGCGATGTTCTCGAACACCGTCATGGTCGGGTAATTGATGAACTGCTGATAGACCATCGACACGTTGCGCAAACGCACCGGGCGTTGAGTGACGTCGACGCCGTTCATCAGGATTCGGCCGCTGTCGGGTTTGTCCAGACCTGCCATCAGGCGCATGAGGCTGGTTTTGCCGGACAGCGTGCGACCGAGCAAAACGTTGAACGATCCGGGTTCGAAGTTAAGGCACGCATCGTCGATCCAGGTCTGGCCCTCGACGGTACGGCTGACGTGCTCCAGGATTAGTGACATGGCTCGGCCTTTTTATTATTGGAGTCAAGCGACCGGAGCACTACAGCGACATTCGTGCCAGAAATTCCAAGCAATTGATCTGGCTTGGAAATCCTTCAAATGGAGGAAAAATCGCGTTCGTTGCTGAACAGAAATGAACAACCGCGGCTGAACAATTGAACAATCCGGCGGTTGACAATGAACAATAGTGAACAACACTCTACAGACGTTTTCAGCCACACATTGCCCTGTAGGAGCCAGGCTTGCCGGCGAAGGCGTCGTCGAAATCGCTTTCGCCGGCAAGCCTGGCTCCTACAGGTATGCGTCGCGCCGGAAACACGTGCGAAATGTGCTCTTGTGCGTGAAAACCATAAAAACAATAAAAGCTTGCTCAGAGATCGACTGCCATGGCCGCACCCGCCCCGCCGCTCTCCCACGACGCCATCATCCAGGACTCCTGGTCCCGCTGCCGCGCGTTCGGGCTCGATCATCAGAGTGCGCCGGCGTTCGATCAGCTACACGCCGATGGCATCGCTCAGTTGCTGGAGAGCCAGCATTCACTGGTGCAGACCACCCATCAGGAAGTCCTGCCGTATTACGAGAACATCCTCAGCAACTCCAACTGCCTGATCATGCTCGCCGACAATCAGGGCCAGGTGCTGACGTCCTGGGGTACCCAGCGTTTCATCGAGCCAAGCCTGACTCGCGGTTTCAGCGCTGGCGCCAGCTGGATGGAGCGTTGCAGCGGGACCAATGCGATCGGTACCGCGCTGGCCTGCGAGCAGGCGGTGCACATCGAACACGATGAACATTTTCTCAAGGCCAACCGCTTCATGACCGGTTCCGCTGCGCCGATTTTCGATGCCGAGCGCAAAGTGATCGCGGTGCTGGATGTGTCCAGCGACAGCTACCTGCCGCCGTCGCACACCCTGGGCATGGTCAAGATGATGAGCCAGACCGTGGAGAACCGGCTGATCCTCAACCTGTTCCATGGCCAACATTTCCAGCTGACCTTCAACACCGGGCTGAACAACCTCGACAGCCAATGGGCCGGGTTGCTGATCTTCGACGAAACCGGTCAGGTGCTGTCGGCCAATCGCCGGGCCGACAACCTGCTGGGCATCAGCCTGTCGCGGGTCAGTGTCGAAAGCCTGTTCAAAGTCTCATTGCTGGAACTGCTGAACCAGCCCGACGGCCTGCCGTTTGCCCTGCAAGCCTCGGGGCGCAACCGTTTCCAGTGCCTGTTGAAGCGGCCGAAACAAGCGCCGATTCAAGCGAGGCTGTTTTCTGAAATAAAGAGCGCTGAACCCACGGCGCCAGCGCCCACCGCGATCAGCCTCAACACCCTGCATTTTGGCGACAGCCGCGTGGAAAAAGCCGTGCGCCAGGCCGAGCGTTTACTGGAAAAAGACATTCCGCTGTTAATTCACGGGGAAACCGGCGTCGGCAAGGAAGTCTTCGTCAAAGCCCTGCATCAGGCCAGTTCACGCAGCAAACAACCGTTCATTGCCGTCAACTGTGCAGCGATCCCCGCCGAATTGGTGGAATCCGAACTGTTCGGCTACGAGAAAGGCGCGTTCACCGGTGCCAATCAGAAAGGCAGCATCGGGCTGATCCGCAAGGCCGACAAAGGCACGCTGTTCCTCGACGAAATCGGCGACATGCCGCTGCCAACCCAGGCGCGGCTGTTGCGGGTGCTGCAGGAACGTTGCGTGCAACCGGTGGGCAGCAGCGAGCTGTTCCCGGTGGACATTCGGATCATTTCAGCGACCAATCGCTCGTTGCGCGAACAAGTTCAGTTGGGGCGGTTTCGTGAGGATTTGTATTACCGCATCGGCGGTTTGACCCTGGAACTGCCGCCGCTACGGGAACGCAGCGATAAGGAAGCGCTGTTCAAACGGCTGTGGGAACAGCACCGCGAACCGAGCCAATGGGCTGGCTTGAGCCGTGAAGTGATGGAGTTGTTCAGTCGTCATCCGTGGCCCGGGAATTTGCGCCAGGTCAGCAGCGTGATGCAGGTGGCACTGGCCATGGCTGAGGAACAACCGGTGCGGCCTGAGCATTTGCCGGATGATTTTTTTGTCGATCTGGAGATGGAGCCGGTGGATTCGCCGGAGCCGTTAACCGTCGACCTCAATGATGCCGAGGAATTGAATCGGCAGTTGCAGGCGGCTGGGGGGAATATTTCGCACCTGGCGCGGCGGTTGGGGGTTAGTCGCAATACCCTTTACAAGCGATTGCGCCAGGCAGGCGACTGATCGTTCCCACGCTCCGCGTGGGAATGCCTCAACGGACGCTCCGCGTTCGGCTCTCGAAAGGGACGCGGAGCGTCCCGGGCTGCATTCCCACGCAGAGCGTGGGAACGATCATCAGTCAGCCAATCGCCAGGTCGTGCCGCCCTTGCCGTCTTCCAGCACCACGCCCATGGCGGTGAGCTGGTCGCGGATACGGTCGGATTCGGCCCAGTCCTTGTTGGCACGAGCCGTCAAACGAGCCTGGATCAGTGCATCGACCTCAGCTGCATCGACCCGCCCTTCGGCACCGGCCTGCAGGAAGTCATCGGCTTCGAGTTGCAACACGCCCAACACGCTCGCCAATTCCTTCAAGCGCGCCGCCAAACCAGCCGCCGCATCAAGATCGCTCTCACGCAGACGGTTGATCTCGCGGACCATCTCGAACAGCACCGCGCAGGCTTCCGGCGTACCAAAGTCGTCGTTCATCACCTGAGTGAAACGCTCGACAAAGGCTTCGCCACCCACCGGTGCCACATTCGGCAGGCCTTTCAACGCATGGTAGAAACGCTCGAGCGCGCCTTTGGCGTCCTTGAGGTTGTCTTCCGAATAGTTGATCGCGCTGCGGTAGTGGCTCGACACCAGCAGGTAACGCACGACTTCCGGGTGGTACTTTTCCAGCACGTCGCGAATGGTGAAGAAGTTGTTCAAGGACTTGGACATCTTCTCGCCATTGATGCGAATCATGCCGCAATGCATCCACGCGTTGGCGTAGGTCTTGCCGGTGGCCGCTTCGCTCTGGGCGATTTCGTTTTCGTGGTGCGGGAACTCCAGGTCGCTGCCGCCGCCATGAATGTCGAAGGTTTCACCCAGGCAGCAGGTCGACATCACCGAGCACTCGATATGCCAACCCGGACGCCCGTCGCCCCACGGCGAAGGCCAGCTCGGCTCACCCGGCTTGGCGCCTTTCCACAGCACGAAGTCCAGCGGATCCTGCTTGGACTCGTCGACTTCGATCCGTGCGCCGATGCGCAGGTCTTCGATCTTCTTGCGCGACAACTTGCCGTAGCCCATGAACTTGGCGACGCGGTAGTACACGTCGCCATTGCCCGGTGCGTAGGCATAGCCCTTGTCGATCAAGGTCTGGATCATGCTCTGCATGCCAGCGATATGATCGGTGGCCCGCGGCTCCATGTCCGGCTTGAGGATATTGAGGCGCGCCTCGTCCTCGTGCATCGCGGTGATCATGCGTTCGGTCAACACGTCGAACGGCTCGCCGTTCTCCTTGGCCCGATTGATGATCTTGTCTTCAATATCGGTGATGTTGCGCACATACGTCAGGTTATAACCGCTGAAACGCAACCAGCGGGTCACCAGGTCGAACGCGACCATGCTGCGGCCGTGGCCAATGTGGCAGTAGTCGTACACGGTCATCCCGCAGACGTACATGCGCACATTGTTGCCATCCAGCGGCTTGAAAACTTCTTTGCTCTTGGTGAGCGTGTTGTAGATCGTTAGCACTTTATATTGTTCCTTGAATCACTGGCCCCACGAATCACGCAAGGTCACGGTACGGTTGAATACCGGAGCGCCCGGTTTCGAGTCCTTGATATCCGCGACGAAGTAACCTTCGCGCTCGAACTGGAAACGGTCTTCCGGCTGTGCATTGCCCAGCGAAGGCTCGGCACGACAACCAGTGAGAACTTGCAGCGAGTCAGGGTTGATGTTGTCCAGGAAACTGGCGCTGTCTTCGGCCTTCTCAGGGTTGGCCGAACGGAACAGGCGATCGTACAGACGCACTTCGCACTCGACGCTGGCAGCCGCCGGCACCCAGTGCACCACGCCTTTGACCTTGCGGCCTTCAGGGTTCTTGCCAAGGGTTTGCGGATCGTAGGAGCAACGCAGTTCGACGATGTTGCCATCGGCGTCCTTGATCGCTTCGTCGGCACGGATCACGTAGCTGCCGCGCAGGCGCACTTCGCCGTTCGGCTCCAGGCGCTTGTAGCCTTTTGGCGGTTCTTCCATGAAGTCTTCACGGTCGATGTAGAGCTCACGAGCGAACGGCAGAACGCGCACGCCCATGTCTTCTTTCGGGTGGCACGCCAATTCGAGGTTTTCGACCTGGCCTTCCGGGTAGTTGGTGATCACGACTTTCAGCGGACGCAACACGCACATGGCGCGTGGCGCGCTGTGGTCGAGGTCGTCACGGATGCTGAATTCGAGCATGCCAAAGTCGACCACGCCGTCGGAACGGTTGGTGCCGATCATTTCGCAGAAGTTGCGGATCGATTTCGGCGTGTAGCCACGGCGACGGAAACCCGACAGCGTGGACATGCGCGGATCGTCCCAACCGTGAACGTGCTTTTCATCGACCAGTTGCTTGAGCTTGCGCTTGCTGGTGATGGTGTAGTTCAGGTTCAGGCGGCTGAACTCATACTGACGCGGTTTCGCCGGTACTGGCAGGTTCTCGAGGAACCATTCGTACAGCGGACGATGGCTTTCGAACTCCAGGGTGCAGATCGAGTGGGTGATGCCTTCGAGGGCGTCCGACTGACCGTGGGTGAAGTCGTAGTTCGGGTAGATGCACCACTTGTCGCCGGTCTGGTGGTGATGCGCGTGACGGATGCGATACATGATCGGGTCGCGCAGGTTCATGTTCGGCGAAGCCATGTCGATCTTGGCCCGCAGCACGCGTGCGCCGTCCTTGAATTCGCCGGCCTTCATGCGGGCGAACAGGTCGAGGTTTTCTTCAACCGAGCGGTCGCGGAACGGGCTGTTCTTGCCCGGTTCGGTCAGGCTGCCACGGTATTCCTTGGCCTGTTCAGGGGTCAGGTCGTCGACGTAGGCCTTGCCGGCCTTGATCAGCTCTACCGCCCAGTCGTGCAACTGGTCGAAATACTGCGAGGCATAGCGCACTTCACCGGACCATTCGAAGCCCAGCCATTTGACGTCGCTTTCGATTGCGTCGATGTATTCCTGGTCTTCCTTGGCCGGGTTCGTGTCGTCGAAACGCAAGTGCGTGACGCCGCCGAATTCCTGGGCCAGGCCGAAGTTCACACAGATCGACTTGGCGTGACCGATGTGCAGGTAGCCATTGGGCTCAGGCGGAAAACGGGTGACGATCTGCGTGTGCTTACCCGAGTCCAGGTCCGCCTGGATGATCGGGCGCAGGAAATTGACCGGCACGGCAGGGCCGGTCTTGGAATTCGAGGTAGGGTCGACAGTGGGCTTGCTCATAGGATCCTTGAACGTACAAGTGCGCGGCCAGTTGGCCAAATCAAAGCGGCTGTTATAAATCAAAGGGGCTTATCATAGCCGATGCTGTCAAGTGGCTGACAGAGCAGGCCGGCAATCGGTTGCATTTAATCGGCTGCCAATGAAAAACAGCCTCGAAATTCGCGCCCGGCACGCTAAACTGCCTGCCTTGGCCGACACTGGCCGGACTGGTTGAGGGCCTGAACGCCCCGAAACCCACGAATTCATAGAAAAAAGAGTACCGATCATGACCCAAGTCAAACTGACCACCAACCATGGCGACATCGTCCTGGAACTGAACGCTGAGAAAGCCCCGATCACCGTGGCCAACTTCATCGAATACGTCAAAGCCGGTCACTACGAAAACACCGTTTTCCACCGTGTCATCGGCAACTTCATGATCCAGGGCGGCGGTTTCGAGCCAGGCATGAAAGAAAAGAAAGACAAGCGCCCAAGCATCCAGAACGAAGCCGACAACGGCCTGCCGAACGTGAAGTACAGCGTGGCCATGGCCCGCACCATGGAGCCGCATTCGGCTTCCGCCCAGTTCTTCATCAACGTGGCTGACAACAGCTTCCTGAACCACAGTGGCAAAACCACTCAGGGTTGGGGCTATGCCGTATTCGCCAAAGTAGTCGAAGGCACCGACGTGGTCGACAAGATCAAAGGCGTGGCCACGACTTCCAAAGCCGGCCACCAGGACGTACCAGCAGAAGACGTGATCATCGAGAAAGCCGAGATCATTGAGTGATACTGCTGATTTCAGACTTGCATCTGGAAGAGGAGCGCCCGGACATTACCCGGGCGTTTCTGGATTTGCTCGCTAGACGTGCCCGTTCAGCGAGTGCGTTGTACATTCTGGGCGACTTTTTCGAGGCGTGGATTGGCGACGATGCCATGACGCCGTTCCAGCGTTCCATCTGCCAGGCCCTGCGCGACCTCAGCGACAGCGGCACGGCCATTTTTCTGATGCACGGCAATCGCGACTTTATGCTCGGCCAGGCTTTCTGCAAACAGGCCGGCTGCACGTTGTTGAAAGACCCGAGTGTCGTGCAGTTCTACGGCGAGCCAGTGCTATTGATGCACGGCGACAGCCTCTGCACCCGCGACGAAGCGTATATGAAGCTGCGGCGCTACCTGCGCAATCCTATCACCCGGTTCATCCTGCGAAATCTGCCCTTGCGCACTCGCCATAAACTGGCGCGCAAGCTGCGCAGCGAAAGCCGCGCGCAAACGCGGATGAAGGCCAATGACATTGTCGATGTCACGCCGGAAGAAGTGCCGCGGGTCATGCAGCAATATGGCGTGAAAACCTTGATCCACGGGCACACCCACCGCCCGGCCATCCACAAGTTGCAGATTGGCGAGCAGGCGGCCAAACGCATTGTGTTGGGGGATTGGGACCGTCAGGGCTGGGCGTTGCAGGTGGATGAGAATGGGTTTGCGCTGGCGCCGTTTGATTTTGGTAACCCGCGCCTGACTGCAGAATGAAACCCCTGTAGGAGCGAGGCTTGCCCGCGAAGGCGTCATATCAGCCAACATTGATGTTGAATGTGGCGACGTCTTCGCGGGCAAGCCTCGCTCCTACAAGGGTTCGATCAATGCCCTGCCGAGGCCGGCCCCGCCTTCGCCGCAAACGGCGGTTTCGCCAGCCACACCAGCAGAATCAACCCCATGAACGCCCACCCCAGCAACGTGAAGTAATCCACGGTGGAGAGCATGTACGCCTGGCTTGTCAGCACATGATCCAGTTGCGCGTAAGCCGGGTTACCCGCCCCGCCGAGCGTGTTCAACGCCTCCCGGGTTGCCGGCTCATACGTGGTAATGCTTTCACTCAAATACGCATGGTGTTGATCGGCGCGGCGAATCCAGATCCAGGTGGTCAACGATGCCGCAAAACTACCGCCCAGGGTCCGCAGGAAGGTCGCAAGGCCTGCGCCGTCGGCAATCTGGCTCGGTGGCAAGTCCGACATCAAAATGCTCAGTGTCGGCATGAAGAACAGCGCCACCCCGATGCCCATGAACAACTGCACCAAAGCGATGTGCTGGAAGTCCACTTCGTTGGTAAACCCGGCGCGCATGAAGCAACTCAAGCCGATGCACAGGAACGCGCCACCGGCCAACAGTCGCAGGTCGAACTTGTGCGCGTACTTGCCGACAAACGGCGACAGCAGCACCGGCAAAATACCGATCGGCGCCACCGCCAGACCCGCCCAAGTCGCGGTATAGCCCATCTGGGTTTGCAGCCATTGCGGCAGGATCAGGTTGATACCGAAGAACCCGGCATAACCGCCCACCAGCACGATGGTGCCGATACGGAAGTTGCGGTAAGCGAACAGCCGCAGGTTGACTACCGGGTGTTTGTCGGTCATTTCCCAGATCACGAACACCGCCAGCGCAATCACTGAAACAGCCGCGCCGACGATGATGAAGTTCGATTCGAACCAGTCCAGATCATTGCCCTTGTCGAGGATCACCTGCAACGCGCCGACACCGATGATCAAGGTGATCAAACCGACGTAATCCATTGGCTGGTAACTGGTCACCACCGGACGCGCCTTGAGTTGCTGGCGCACGACCATCACCGCGAAACCCCCGATCGGTACGTTGATAAAGAAAATCCACGGCCAGCTGTAGCTGTCAGTAATCCAGCCGCCGAGGATCGGCCCTGCAATCGGTGCCACCACCGTGACCATCGCCAGCAACGCCAGGGCCATGCCTCGCCTGGCGGGCGGATAGACCGCAATCAGCAGCGTCTGGGTCATCGGGTACAAGGGACCGGCCACCAGGCCTTGAAGCACCCGAAAGCCGATCAGCTCTGGCATCGAGGTTGAGATGCCACAGAGAAACGAGGCCAGAACGAACAGCATCGTTGCCCAGAGAAACAGCTTCACCTCACCGAAACGCCGGCTGAGCCAACCGGTCAGCGGCAGCGCGATGGCGTTGCTCACGGCAAACGAGGTGATCACCCAGGTGCCCTGCTCCGAACTCACGCCCAGGTTGCCGGAAATCGTCGGCAAGGCCACGTTGGCGATGGTGGTGTCGAGCACCTGCATGAAGGTCGCCAGCGACAGGCCGATGGTACTGAGCAGCAGGCTGGGCGGCGTGAAAGACGCGTTATTGCTCATCGCAAATCCTTTGAAACCTGATTGGCACGGCGCCTGTTACTGACGCAGCTGACCTTATGGGAGCGAGCTTTTGTGGCGAGGGAGCTTGCTCCCGCTCGGCTGCGAAGCAGTCGCAGTGCTTTTGGGGTCGCTTCGCGACCCAGCGGGAGCAAGCTCCCTCGCCACAAAAGCTCGCTCCCACAGGGTCGGTGTGATGGCGAATCAGCGGTGCGCGGTTTTGCTGACCGCGGCGCTGTTGTCATGGATTAGCTGGGTGATCATCGCGTCGGCCTCGGCCAACTGACGGTCGTAGATGCCGGTGCTGAACGAAGCCTTTTGCGGCGACTGTTGCGCCAGCACCGGACCGCTCTGGTCGCGCAGGTTCACATCGACCTGAGTCGACAGGCCGACCCGCAACGGGTGCCTGGCCAGCTCTTCGGCGTTGATATGTATGCGTACCGGCACCCGCTGGACGATCTTGATCCAGTTACCGGTGGCGTTCTGTGCCGGCAGCAAGGCAAACGCACTGCCGGTCCCGGCGCCGAGGCTGTCGATGGTGCCGCTGTATTTGACGTCGCTGCCGTAGAGGTCGGCCTCGATGTCCACCGGCTGACCGATGCGCATGTCACGCAGCTGGGTTTCCTTGAAGTTGGCGTCGATCCACAGCTGATCCAGCGGGATCACCGCCATCAGCGCGGTGCCCGGCTGGACCCGCTGCCCCAGTTGCACGCTGCGTTTGGCCACGTAACCGGTGACCGGCGCGATCAAAGTGCTGCGGGCATGGGTCAGGTACGCCTGACGCAGTTGCGCGGCGGCGGACATCACGTCCGGGTGCGACGACACCACGGTGTCATCGACCAACGCGCTGGTGGTCATGAGTTGTTGTTTGGCGTTGGCCAGGGCGTTCTGCGCCGAAGTCAGGTCGTCGCGAGCGTGGGACAGTTCTTCCTGGGAAATCGCCCCGCCAGCAGCGAGGTTTCTCCGCCGATTGAAGTTATCCTGCGCTTTCTGCACCTCGGCCTGCTGCGCATTGACCTGGGCTTTCATGCCGTCGACATTGCTGTACAAACCGCGTACCTGGCGCACGGTGCGGGCCAGATTGGCCTGGGCACTTTGCAGACCGACTTCGGCGTCGTTCGGGTCAAAGTTGACCAGCACCTGGCCTTCGTGGACCAGGTCGCCATCGTCGGCACCGATGCTGACCACGGTGCCAGTAACCAGCGGGGTGATTTCCACCACGTTGCCGTTCACATAGGCGTCGTCGGTGCTTTCATTCCAGCGACCGTAAAATTCTTGATAACCCCAGACGCCGAGCCCGGCGAGGATCACCACGACGGTCAGTGCAAACAGCATCACTTTGCGTTTGCGTGGATTGCTCGTGTCTTGAGCGTTGTCAGGGGCTTGGGATGTATCAACAGTGGCCATGACGGGTACCTTGAATTAGTTGTGCTGAGTGGCTGGGGTTGCGTTGGCTGCGGTCAGGGTTTCGCCCTGGAAGCCGCCGCCCAGCGCTTGCATCAGTTGAATCGACAGGTCGATCTGCTCGGCATTCAGGTTGGCCAGCTGACGCTGGGCCTGGAGCAATTGCTGCTCGATGCTGAGCACATCCAGGTAATTACCGATACCGGAACCGTAGCGCTGGACCACGGTGTTGTAAGAGTCCTGGGCAATGTCGGTGGCGTGTTGCTGGGCGCCGATTTGCCGGCCGATATCGCGCAACTGGTTGATGGTGTCGCTGACATCGCCCAGGGCTTTCACCAGACTTTTGTTGTACTGCGCCACCGCGAGGTCGTAATCGGCGTTGCGGGAATCGAGGTCGGCACGCAGGCGGCCACCGTCGAAAATCGGCACCGAGATCGTCGGCGCGACATTGAAGAAGCGACTCGCCGAACCGAACATCGCATCGCCCAGCAACGACTCCACACCCGCCGCCGCACTCAGGTTGAGGTTGGGGTAGAACCGGGTCTTGCCCGCCGCGATGTTTTTGCTCGCGGCTTCAACCCGCCAGCGTGCCGCCACCAGGTCTGGACGACGACCGAGCAACTCCGCCGGCAGCACCGACGGCAACGCCACGGCGCTGGTCTGAAGCACTTTCGGGCGGGCGATTTCATTGCCGCGGTCCGGACCTTTGCCCAGCAGCACCGCCAAGGCGATTTTCGCGCTTTGCAGGCGTTTCTCGGCGTCGATCAGGCTGGCCTCGGCGCTGGCTTCCAGGCTTTCGGTCTGCTGGAACTGGTATTGGCTGTCGATCCCCGAGCTCAGGCGACGCTGGCTGAGGTCGAGCATTTGTTGGGTGCGCTTGAGGTCTTCGCTGGCCAGGTCATGGATGATATGCGCCTGCCCCAAATCGCTGTAGGCGCGGGCGACGTCGGCGGACAAGGTCAGCTGCGCGGCCTGCTGATCGACTTCGGCGGCACGGGCCTCGCCCAATGCGGCTTCCCAGGCGTCGCGCTGACCGCCCCAGAGGTCGAAGTTGTAATTGAAAGTGGCACCAACGTTGCGCACGGTGGAGTAGGTGCCGCCCTGCCCGCTCGGGTCCTGATCGCGAGCCAGACGCGAACGGCTGACGCCGGCGCTGGCATCGAGGGTCGGCATCCGCGCGGCGTCGGCGGCATACGCGGCGGCGCTGGCCTGATGAGCGCGGGCGTCGGCGATTTGCATGTCGGGGCTGTCGTGCAAGGCTTCGCGGATCAGACCGTCGAGTTGCGGATCGCCAAGGCTTTTCCACCAGTCGCTTTTCGGCCACGCCGCGGGCGACAGGGTCACGCCGTTGAGGGATTGCCCGGCCTTTAGATTTTTCGCATCGAGGCTGACGCCTTCGGTGGTCAGGCCGCTGTAACTGGCGCAACCGGCGAGGCTCATGGCCAACAGCACCAGGCTCAGGCCGCTACGCAGGCTTTTACTGTTCATGGCCACCTACCCGCAGCAGGGTGATCGAGTCACCCGCGGCTACCAGAATTTTCTTCAGGATCTGTTCCAGGGTTTTCAATTCTTCCGGGGTGATGGCGCCGGCCAGTTCATTCATCGCGTCGGCGCCGATCTGCGGCAGCTGGTCGGTCAGCTGTTGGCCCTGTTCGGTCAGCACCAACTGAACCTGACGCCGATCTGCCTCAGAGCGTTGGCGGGCGAGGAAACCTTTCTGTTCCAGACGATCGAGCATGCGGGTCATCGAACCGCTGTCCAGCGACAAGTGACGGCACAGCTCGGCCGGGGTATCGACGCCGAACTGGGCCATGATGATCAGCACTTTGAACTGCGCGGCGGTAATGCCGTGGGGTTCCATGTGCGTGTCGATGATCCGGTCCTTGAGCAGCGCGGCACGTCCGAGCAAAAGGCCGAGGTGGCAATTATGGAAATCGTATGAGGTGAAATGTTTCATCTGACCACCGATTAGCTGCCTAGGCAGAGAATGTATGTCGAGATGTTACTGCCTAGGCAGAGAATGTCAACGCAATAGTTAGGATGCTTTGTATTTAGCTGATAAACGAGGCCGGATTATCCGGTGGACGCTCTGACGCCATCGCGGGCAAGC
>NZ_AKJB01000016.1:0-42947 GCF_000282555.1 Pseudomonas sp. GM102
CAGGCGAACTTTGTGCCCTTCAGGGATTATGAGCAGGGAGGGAAAATTAACCACAAGCCACCCTGTGACGGAATGTCGCACTAAGCCTTTTTAATCCTTTGCAGGTCGCGCGTTATAGGGTGGATGGTCGCATTCAAAGCATTTTGCCCCACCGAGTCGGTGAGCAAGCCCTGATGTCGCTGTGCGTTCCTGATGGCGACCGGTGCTGCCCCCTATATCAATAAAATGCGAGACGTAGTGCCTGTCGAAATCAGACTCAAAAATGGCGTGCTCAGACCATTTTCTTTCAAGAGAGAACGCGTAAGGTGACGCGTCACTTCATGGCCGTGTGCAGCCGTGATGCCTGATTTAGAAACTTGGGAGCGTTTGAGGTGCGCCGCGTTCGAGACGCGGCAACAGGGATAAATGATGATCGCCTGACCCTCAGTCAGTACGCCCTAACGTCGATCACCAGAGAACAAAAAAAACAATGAATAGCCTGAACTCCAAAGATTCGAACGGTCAGTTGGCGCAGGGTTTCAAGCCGCGTCACGTCACCATGCTTTCTATCGCGGGGATTATCGGCGCCGGTTTGTTTGTGGGCTCCGGACATGCCATCGCTGCCGCGGGGCCGGCGGTATTGCTGGCTTATCTGTTCTCCGGCCTTTTGGTCGTTCTGGTCATGCGCATGCTGGGCGAAATGGCGGTTGCCAATCCAGACACCGGATCTTTCTCTACCTACGCCGACCAGGCAATCGGGCGTTGGGCAGGCTTCACCATCGGCTGGCTGTATTGGTGGTTCTGGGTGCTGGTGATACCCATCGAGGCGCTCGCGGCCGGGCATGTATTGAACCAATGGTTCCCGCAGATCGATACCTGGTTGTTTGCCTTGACGTCGATCATCCTGTTGGTCGTGACTAACCTGTTCAGCGTGTCCAAATACGGCGAGTTCGAATTCTGGTTCGCGATGGCCAAAGTCGTGGCGATCATCGGCTTTATCGGTCTTGGTTTTGCGGTGTTGATGGGGTGGATTCCCGAGCGCGAAGCCAGCGGGTTGAGTCGACTCATGGAGGAACATGGTGGTTTCGCGCCCAACGGTTTGTCTGCAGTTGTCGGGGCTTTCATCACCATCATGTTCAGCTTCATCGGTACAGAAGCGGTGACCATTGCAGCTGCCGAATCCAGCAACCCGGCGCAGAACATCGCCAAAGCTACACGCTCGGTGATCTGGCGCATCGGGGTGTTCTACTTGCTGTCCATTTTCGTGGTCATTTCCGTGGTGCCCTGGAATGATCCGTTGCTGGCGTCGGTGGGCTCTTACCAGCGAGCGTTGGAACTGATGAACATTCCCCACGCCAAGTTAATGGTAGATGTGGTGGTGTTGATTGCCGTGGCCAGCTGCATGAACTCGTCGATCTATATTGCCTCGCGCATGCTGTTTTCGCTGGGCAAGCGCGGTGATGCACCGAAGCCGCTGAAGGTGACATCGTCGGATGGCGTGCCGAGGGCAGCGGTGATCGCCAGCACCGTACTGGGTGCCGGCGTGACTTTGTTCAGCTACTTCATGCCCGCCGGACTGTTTCAGTTTCTGCTCGCCAGCTCCGGCGCCATTGCCTTGCTGGTGTACCTGGTTATCGCAGTGTCGCAACTGCGCATGCGCAAAATTCTGCTTCGGCAGAATGTCACGCTGACCTTCAAGATGTGGTTGTTCCCCTGGCTTACCTGGTTGGTCATCGCCTTCATCTGCGCAGCGTTGGCGGTGATGATGGTGACGCCCGAGCACCGTATGGAAGTTTCTTCGACCATAGGCCTGGCACTGGTGATTTCCTTTATCGGCCTTGTGACCACGCGTCAGCATGGGCAACCGCGCAGTGCAGTGTCGGCTGAAAGTGCATAGCAGCTCTATCTGCATAAACCTGCTTGCGATCTTATCAGTGCGCCAGCAGTGGCGGGGCGGTTAACGCCGCCAGCGCCGCGGGCCATTACCGCTCACTGCGAGAAAAAACTTCGATGGCATACGACACCTCCAAGGCCGCTCCTCCCCAAACCATTGGTTTCTTGCTGCTGGACCAATTCACTTTGATCTCTTTGGCATCTGCCATAGAGCCACTACGAATGGCCAATCAGTTGGCCGGTCAAGAGCTGTACCAATGGCACACGTTCAGCTTGGGGGGCGAGCGGGTATGGGCAAGCGATGGCATGCCAATCACTCCGGATGCAGCGATCAATAACGCCCCGATACTGGATACCGTGATCGTCTGCGGTGGCATTGGCATTCAAAGCGCGGTGACCCGTGAGCACATTACCTGGTTGCGAGCCCAGGCGCGGCGCGCGAAGCGGATAGGGGGCGTGTGCACAGGGAGTTGGGCCTTGGCTCAGGCAGGCTTGCTCGATGGCTTCGACTGCAGCGTGCACTGGGAATTTCTGGCGGCCATGCAGGAAGCTTTTCCGCGAGTGAATCTCAGCTCCAGTCTATTCACCCTTGACCGAGACCGCTTCACCAGCTCTGGTGGAACCGCGCCAATGGACATGATGCTGCACCTGATCAGTCGCGATCATGGTCATGAACTGTCAGCGGCCATCTCCGACATGTTCGTCTACGAGCGAATCCGCAACGAGCAGGATCATCAACGAGTGCCACTTAAGCACATGCTCGGTACCCACCAACCGAAGTTGCAGGAAATCGTCGCCTTGATGGAGGCCAATCTGGAAGAGCCGATCGACCTCGACGAACTGGCGACTTACGTCAGCTTGTCCCGTCGACAGCTGGAGCGTTTATTCCAGAAATACCTGCATTCCTCGCCTTCGCGGTATTACCTCAAACTGCGCCTGATCCGTGCGCGTCAGTTGCTCAAGCAAACGCCGATTTCGATTGTAGAGTTGTCGGTGGTGTGTGGGTTTGTGTCCACCCCTCATTTTTCAAAGTGCTATCGCGAGTACTTCGGCATTCCACCCAGTGACGAGCGCTTGGTAGCGCAAGCACAACCGCAAATGACATCAAGACCGGTTGTACAGGCATTGCCATTGGCAAGGCCGATGAGTTTGCTGGATCAGGCGCGCGATGAGTCAACATTCGCAAGTATCAAAATTTTGAAGCCCTGAACAATCTGGTTGATGGCCTGTTTCTGGAGTTTCCATTGTTATGACGTTTTGTTGTAACCGGCGTTGCGTTGTTCAAAAAAACCGCCTGTGCCTGTCGGTAACAAGCAAGTTCTCGTTTCCAAGTATCCTCCATGACTGCTACCCAATTGCTCGCAGATTATAAGCAGGTTTACCAGGTCGATCCGTTTCGCTTTTAACCTTCGTTCTTGCGACTCTCCATATAGAAGCATCGACATGTCGTTTTTTGAATTGATTGGAAGTCTATTCAACTGCGGCGTGATTTTTGCACTAAAATTATAAATAGTCCGGCCTGTTTTGGAGGGCAATAAAAAGAGCCTGCGCCTGAGGCCAACCTGTTTGGGGTGAGGAGTTACTGTAATGACGACCTTCAACTCCGGGGCGAAGCCCCAGAACCGTGCGCCTCAATCCATCGGCTTTCTGCTGTTGGACAATTTCACACTGATTTCTCTGGCTTCCGCGGTGGAGCCTCTGCGCATGGCTAACCAATTGTCCGGTCGCGAACTGTATCGCTGGACGACCCTCACTGCCGACGGAAACAAGGTCTTGGCCAGCGACGGCTTGCAGATCACCCCAGACACCTCGATGCACAATGCGCCTGCCATGGACACCATCTTTGTTTGCGGTGGTGTCGGTATTCAACGCTCCGTAACCCGCGCGCATGTATCGTGGCTACAGAGTCAGGCGCGTCAGTCCAAGCACCTGGGCGCCGTGTGCACCGGCAGCTGGGCCCTTGCGGTTGCCGGTTTGCTCGACGGTTACGATTGCAGTGTTCACTGGGAGTTTCTGGCGTCCATGCAGGAAGCCTTCCCGCGAGTAGTCATGAGTACACGACTGTTCACCCTGGACCGTAACCGTTTCACCAGCTCCGGTGGCACCGCGCCACTGGACATGATGCTGCACCTGATCAGCCGCGATCACGGCCGTGAACTGTCGGCGGCGATTTCGGAGATGTTCGTCTACGAGCGCATCCGCAACGAGCAGGATCACCAGCGTGTGCCGCTCAAGCACATGCTTGGCACCAACCAGCCAAAGTTGCAGGAGATCGTGGCGCTGATGGACGCCAACCTCGAAGAACCGATCGACCTCGACGAACTGGCAGTCTTTGTCTCCGTGTCGCGGCGTCAGCTGGAACGGTTGTTTCAGAAATACCTGCACTGCTCACCGTCCCGCTATTACTTGAAACTGCGCCTGATTCGCGCCCGACAACTGCTCAAGCAAACCCCCATGTCGATCATCGAAGTGGCGTCGGTGTGTGGCTTCGTGTCCACACCGCACTTCTCCAAGTGCTACCGCGAGTACTACGGCATTCCACCACGCGACGAGCGTGTGGGTTCCAACACCACGCAACAAGTGGCAATGATACCGCTGCCACAAGCGCTGGGGCTGTCACCGTTGTCCGACCCGTCGTCGGCGCTCGGCCAAGCTCGCAACGAATCAACGTTTGCCAGCGTTCGGGTATAAAACTATATCGCGATGGACTTTTGAACTCATTACTCAGGATTTTCCGGCCTTTCAAAGCCTATACGATGAGAGGCTTTATTAGGCTATTGCATCACTGATGTACCTGGCGACGTTGATCATACGCGTTGATTTCGCAACTTTTTCACTATTTTGGCGAGATAAAAAAGTACCTGCTGAGAATGGGAATTGATATTATTTGCTGTCAATTCTCGCCGAGCTCCTGAAGTGCCCGGCATCTTCTCAAGGTTGTATGTCGATGCGTCGAACTCTCGTTTCTCTGTGTGTGATTCAAGCCATTTCCCAGACCACCTGGGCTGACCAGGCACCGACTGATCCTGCGTCAATAGAGTTACAAGCGATCGACATCAACGGCACATTCGAAGAGCCGGCCCAGGGCCCGGTCCAGGGGTATCGAGCGACCCGTTCCGCCAGTGCGACACGCACCGACACTCCGATTCATGAAACCCCACAATCGATCAGCGTGGTCACCCGGGATGTCGTGGAAGACCTCGGCGCCACCCGCTTGCAAGACGCTCTCGATTACGCCGGAGGCGTGGGCCGCGCGAACAATTTCGGTGGCCAGGGCCTGACCACTTTCACCGTGCGTGGCTTTACTACCGGTGAGTTCTACCGCAACGGTTTCCCGATCAACCGCGGTTATCCGAACATGCCCGATGCCAATACCATCGAGCGCCTGGAGGTCCTGCGCGGGCCAGCCACCACGCTCTACGGCCGTGGCGACCCAGGCGGCACCTTCAACGTGGTGTCCAAACAACCCCTGGCCGAGCGCACCGTCACCCTGGGCAGCCAGCTCAATGATCAGGGCATGCGTCGCGCAACGATGGATGCCTCAGGACCGCTGGATGATGAAGGGCGACTGGCCTATCGGCTGAACGTGATAGGCGAGGGTGGCGACACCTTTCGTGATCACGTCGAAAACGAGCGCTACGGTGTGGCGCCGGTCCTCGGTTGGCAGGTCAACGACACTACCCGTATCACCTTCGAAGGCGATTTCATGCGCAACAACGCGCCGCTCGATCGGGGTGTGACCCGCTATCGCAATCAGATCGGTGTCGCGTCGCGGGATACTTTTTTCGGTGAGAAGGATATCGGCAAGCTGCACAACGACAACAACATGGCGCAACTTCGTTTCGAACATTTCCTGAACGACAACTGGACTTTGGGCGGCGGCACGCAATTTCTCGACGGCAGTCTGCAAGGCAATGCCATTGAAGGCAACGGGGTCGCTGCCGACGGCCGAACGTTGGGACGCAACTTCAATTACCGCAAACTGGAATGGCGTGACCGGGATGTGCAGTTGAACCTGACCGGGCATTTATCCACGGCCGGATTCGACCACACGTTGCTCACGGGCATCGAGTATGAGGATTACGATTACAAGTCGATCATCCGTCGTTCCAGTGGGGCGGTGAGTGCCTACCCTATCGATATTTTTGATCCGGTCTATGGCCAGCCGCGTCCAGCCCTGACCCGCACCACCACCAATGATCAGGAAAACCTCAAGACCTATGCCGCGTTCGTGCAAGATCAGGTAACGCTGACCGAGCGCTTGAAAGTCTTGGCAGGCGTACGTTTCGAACGCTTCGAACATGATTACGACAACAACCTCGTCAACGGTGTGAGCTGGACCAACAGCGACAACGCTGTCACCCCGCGCCTGGGACTGATCTACGATCTGACCCCGACAGTGGCGATCTATGCCGACACGGCGCGGTCCTTCAAGCCCAACAGCGGTGCCAGTCGAACGGGCGGCGGCTTCAAACCTGAAGAAGGCAAATCCTACGAGGTGGGCGTCAAATGGCAGGCCCTTGATCGTCAGCTAAGCGTGGATGCTGCGGTGTATCAGATCGAAAAACGCAATGTCCTGACGACAGATCCGGTGGACTCGACCTTCAGCGTTGCGGCGGGTGAAGTTCGTAGCCGTGGCTTTGATCTGAACGTGGCCGGCAACCTCACCCCGGAGTGGCGCATGATCGGTGGCTACGCCTACGTGGATGCCGAGGTCACCCAGGACAACGTGCTGAAGTCAGGCACCCGCCTGATGAACATTCCGCGCAACAGTTTCAGCCTGCTGAACGTCTACGAGTTTCAGGGCGGAGGCCTCAAAGGACTGGGCCTGGGACTGGGCGCCAAGTATGTCGACGAGCGCGCCGGCCAGACTGCGGCCAATGCCTTCTCCATGGATAGCTACGAGGTGTTCGACCTGCTCAGCTTTTACAAAGTCAACGAGCACCTGCGGCTTAACCTCGACCTGAAGAATGTGTTCGACAGCCACTATGATGAAGGCGCCTTTGGCAACGTTTACGCCTATCCGGGCGCGCCGAGAACCGTGCAAATGGGTTTCTCGTACACGTTGTAACTGGTAGACAGGTAGCGCCCGCACGATCAATCGGCCTGTGCGGGTCTGGACTTGAAGACGCCACTGAGGACAAAGGCATAACGTTCCGGGCGGATGTAAAAGGTCGTACGGTCGCAGCAGCGGCCGTTGGCAAAATATGAGGTGCGCTCCATGACCCTGGCCGGGCTGCTGGTCGCGATGCTGTTGGTGGTGGTCGCGGCATTTGGCACGGTCTCCGGCTATTACGGTGGCCTCGTGGACACGGTCTTCATGCGCTTGACCGACATCTTCATTTCTTTCCCCAGCCTGGTACTGGCGCTGGCGTTTATCGCGGCCCTGGGCCCTGGCCTCGAACACGCGGTGGTGGCGATTGCCTTGACCTCCTGGCCGCCGATTGCGCGGCTGGCACGGGCCGAAACCCTGTCGTTGCGCAAGGCGGATTTCGTCGTGGCGGTCGAGCTGCAAGGTGCTTCGACATCGCGAATTATTCTGCGGCACATCGTCCCGATGTGCATGTCGTCGGTGATTATCCGCCGGTGAAGTCGATTTGCTGTCGGCCAGTGAAAAAGTCATGCAAAAGATTCGCGGACAGCGCATCTCGATGATCATGCAAGACCCCAAGTACTCGCTGAACCCGGTGGTCAAGGTCGGCGACCAGATTGCCGAGGCATACCTGGCTCACCATAAGGCCAGTCGCAGCGAGGCCCGTGAGCGGGTAATGGAAATGCTCAAAAAGGTGCATATCCGCAACGACCCGAACGCCAAACTGGATTACCCGCGTTCAACAGTCCCGGGGCAATTCCGGGATATCCGAGTCGCTGATGTGAGCGTCGAGAATGCGCAAGGCAAGGCGATCGAGGTCAAGGGCGATAGCCGGAGCAACGCCTATCATCAGGGCCTGGTGTTCGAACGCGTACGCTTCAGCGGCCCGACCAAGGTGCAGATCGATGGGTTGAAGGATTCGCAGTTCGACAGCGTTGTATTCAGCGAGACGGGCGGGGGAAATTCATGGCAAGTGAGTAATAGCCAGGGTTTGTCTTTCAACGCGATGGACCCGACGCCGCCATAGTCGTTGCTTGCCTTTGAGCTGGATGGCGCTTGGCAATGTTTGTATACCTGAACGATTCTCGGGCATCGACACAAGGGGCGGAGTCTGTGATTGATGTAATCATTGCAAATGACGGTATGGCCGGACTCCCAAGCGCATTGGACGGCATAACGGCTGCCCGTGAAGTCTTTGTTGCTCGAGGTATCAGCCATTACAGGCTATCGGGGTCCCCAAAGAACATTTTGACTGGGCTCTAGAGCAATGTTCTCAGGCAAAAAAATTTCAAATATGCCCCCAGTTTTGCCCCCGGTTGCATGTGATGCACGAGCAATTGCGAGTGCGCGCCCTGGCGGTGATCCTGCGTGGGACTTGATGGTTTTCGGTGGCACCGCCTTTTTGAAATTGGATGGTTCGCACGCCTTGCAGATGTTCACTGGCTGCCAGTCCACCGGATATCTATTGATGCATCTCCGTCACGGACATGGTGAACACCAACTTGGATCTGCCGGCATTGGAATAGGAGTGAGGTACATCGGTTTTGGCCACTGCCGAACTCCCCGCAGGGATGACCAGCTCTGTTTCCCCTACCACGCATTTCAGCGTGCCTTTCTCCACATGAAACAGCTCAAGCGTGCCCTGAGGATGCCCCTGTGAAGCGAAAGATTCGCCTGGGTGCATTTCCCAACGCCACAGCTCGATCATATTAGGACCGGACGTTCCCGCCAGAAGCCGCGCCGTTCCTCCCAGGTCCCCGGTCCAGAGCGTGGGGATGTCTTGACTGTCGATGATATGGGCGGATGGGGCTTCGGTCACATTGACGATGTCTGCAACGGACAGGCCAAGCGCGGCGGCGATTTTGCAAAGGATGCCGATACTGGGGTTCGCCGTACATTTCTCTATTTCGACGACCATTCCTTTGCTCACCCCTGAGCGGCGAGAAAGCTCATCCAACGTGATCTTCTGTGCTTTGCGCGCCTGTTTGAGCGTGCGCGCGACGGCCAGGCTGACGGCTTGAGCGTCAGCACCAGGGGTAGTCGACAGGCTGGTATTCGTGGTCATTGATGAGGGTCATGAGAAAAAATGTGTGGGGATTCTCGGCCTTTACCAATCGCCCCGTCAATCTGCACACGCGTTATAGTAGATGATATTGGTCATTATATTGACTTTATTGGTCGTCACTGACTAGCATGAAATGACATTTGGATTCCTGGAGGTTTTTGATGCTGTCCGTACTGCCGTTGATCGATCAAGCCGTTGCAGAATTGGCTCCGGAGTTCAGGGCCCTGAGCATTGTGGTGGAAGCTGCGTCACTGACCCATCCTGAGGTTGCTCAGGCAGCCCTGGACCGTGCTTGCAAGGCTGTGCAGGAAGGTGGGCCAAGCTGGGGAGAAGCTCACCTGGCCGCATGGGCGGAGACATTCCGAAAGTTCGGCGCCAAGCCGCAGCGTACGCCTTGTTCAGCTGAGGCGCTGCGTAAACGGGTTTTACGTGACGGAAGCTTGCCTAGCCTGGATCCCATCGTCGATCTCTACAACGCAATCAGTATTGAGTACGCCATCCCTGTTGGCGGGGAAAACATTGAAGCGTATGTGGGCTCCCCACGGCTGGTAGTCGCAGATGGCACCGAGCCTTTTGACACCATGAAAGAGGGCGCTCCTGCTTTCGAATATCCAGACCCCGGCGAGGTTGTCTGGCGCGATGACAAAGGCGTGACCTGCCGTCGCTGGAATTGGCGGCAAGGTGTCAGAACCCGTCTCGATGCTGACGCGAAGAGCATGTGGTTCATTTTGGAGAGTTTGCCGGCGATGCCGCTTGAAGCCTTGACGGAAGCGGGGGACAAGCTGATCGAAGGGTTGCAGCAAATGATGCCAGGCGTCCAGATCGAATGCTCACTGATTGGTCCTGGGGCCAAATAGTCGACAAGCCACTGCAAGGAGTGATGACGATGTTTACCGGCCTTAGTGCATTTCCTCTGACGCCTATGGATGAGCAGGGTGTGGACGAAAATGCTTTTACCCGTCTTGTGCAGCAACTGGTGGCGGCGAAAGTAGATTCCATCGGGGCTCTCGGATCCACCGGAAGTTATGCGTATCTTTCTCGAGCCGAACGTTCTCGAGTTGCGCAGTTGGCAGTAGAGGCGGCGGAGGGTGTTCCTGTGATGGTGAGCATCGGAGCGCTGCGTACACGCGACGTTTTGCTGCTGGCCGAGGATGCGCAAGACGTGGGCGTCCAAGCCTTGTTGCTGCCACCCGTGTCGTATCAAAAACTGTCTCAGGACGATGTTTTTTCGATGTACGAAATGGTTACGGCCAACATCTCAGTCCCGCTATGTGTCTATGACAATCCTGGTACCACCCATTTCGAATTTACCGATGAGTTACACGGGCGTATTGCAGAGCTACCCAATGTCAGGTCAATCAAAATCCCTGGCGTCCCCGACGCGCCGCACGTGGCCAGGGAGCGCGTGGAACGCCTGCGAAAATTGATTCCGAGTCACGTGACTATCGGAATAAGCGGCGATGCATTTGCCGCTCTTGGTATGAATGCGGGCTGCGATGCCTGGTACTCGGTCATGGGCGGTTTGTTCCCCAATACAGCGCTCGCCATCACGCGAGCAGCATTGTCAGGTGACGCCTGTGAAGCCACGCGCCTTTCCGAATCCTTGAAGCCGCTCTGGGCTTTGTTCAGCCAATTTGGCGGTAGCTTTCGCGTGATGGCGACAGCGGCGGAGCTTCGCGGGTTTACTCACTCTCCGAGTGTGCCACTGCCGCTCAGAACCATTGATGGGGAAGGGCGTGAGCAAATTGCTGCGGTGATTGAAGTGCTTGAATTGAGCTGAATATCGACAGGGAAATTCTGCCTCACCCGTGGCGGATGAGGCAGATGTTGCGATATTTACAGCTTCAAAAACGTTGTGAAATGATCCTGGTGCCCCTCCAGAATCTCCCTTGGCAGGATCGTGCCAACAGCCCCCCGATGTTGCAGGCCATGAGAAAGGACATGAGCGAGGATTTGCTCCCTGGTCATGTTGCCGGGTTTGCCGTCCTTGAAGATAAACGCTACCGGGTCAGACAGCTCCGTTGCAGTGACTGATTTCGTATAGTCAACAAACCATTGATTTGCCTTTGTAAATGCCTCTTCCAGCTGGCGAATGTCTTGCCGTTGCTCAGTGACGACGTCGTCAAATTCCTCCGGTTTTCCTTGCAGTCTGGCGATGAACAACTGGTCCACGATGTTGATGTGCCTGAGCCAGTAGCAGGCTTCCTCCATTTCCATCGGAAAGGACTTTGCTATGGGCGCTTTCAAGCAACTGAAAAGCGCCTCCTCAGACCATGCCTTGTACTGATAAAGCGAGTGCAGCAGGTTCTTGGCACACATGATTTTCTCCCATTTTCTAAGCGTTGGCGGCCCTTGGCGCACCACAAGAGCAAGGACAAAGGCGTTTTCGTGCAACGGAACGGAATACCGTTGAAGAGATACGATGGTCACTATATTGACTTTAATAGTCAATGGAGTGAAGCTGGATCAAAGGCGATTAAAACCGCCGCATTGAATTCCACAGAGCATCACCTTGCAGGTGATCCGCTCGAAAATGGCTTGAGGGTGTCTTGGACCATGAAGTACGTCAGCACACGGACGCCTGGTAGAACATTTGAATTCAGCGAGGTCCTGATGGGGTCGTATGCGCCTGACGGTGGCTTGTACGTGCCGCGCAAGGTGCCCCGTTTAAAAAAGGAGGAACTCTCAAAACTTGAGTGGCTGCCCTTTCACGAATTGGCTCACCATGTAATCGAGCCCTTTCTGGGGGGCTGGGTCGAGCAAGATCAGCTATCTCGGATGCTTGAGGAGACCTTTGATTGTTTTACAAACAACGCAGTGGCACCGCTTTACCAGACGGCAAGTAACGAGTGGATACTCGAGTTGTTTCATGGGCCTTCAGGCGCCTATCAAGATTTTGGTCTTCAATTAATGTCTCGCTTTATCAATCACGATTTACTGAAGTCTGGGAAGAAGGCTCTGATTGTAGGTTGCACAGGCGGAGATACTGGAGCAGCTGCAATAAAAGCATTTTCGGGAATGAAGGGCGTTACTTTGTTGGTGTTGCATCCTTCCAAGGGACTAACGGCGGAGGATCGCCGACGCTTACTGAGTGTGGAGGAAGGCAATGTAGTCAATATTGCGATCGACGGAGATTATTCTGATTGCCATCGTTTGTGTGAGCAGTTTTTAAAACAAAATAATGATGCGCAGCAGCATCTTGTTTCGTTCAACTCAGTGCATTGGGTTCGCGTACTTGCGCACCTGTCCTTCTATTTCTATTCCGCACTTCAGCTCGGCGCGCCTAAAAGAGAAGTTGCTTTCAGTGTGCCGACTGGGAATTTTGGTGCGCTGTACGCTGGTTATATTGCCAAACAAATGGGGCTGCCCATTCGACAGCTAATCGTTGCCACGAATGCCAACGCCGGCCTGCATCACTTTCTCCAATCGAATCTGTACAGTCGACATGAGATTCGTACTACCAAAACTCCCACTATGAATGTTTCATTGGCCTCTAATTTTGAGCGCTTGCAGTGGAGTATTTTAAATCGATGTGGAGAAAAAGTAGCTCGTAATATGCAGTTGTTAGAAGGAGAGGGCACCATCCACTTAGAGCAGGATGAATGGTTGGAGGCGCGCAAATTGTTTGACTCACTGGCTGTGGACGATGCGGATGCATTCAGTTGTATTCATGAGGTCTTTGCACAGAGTGGGTATCTCGTCAGCCCCAATACCGCTATCGGCTTGCGCGCTGCACGTGTGAGCAGGCGCAGCTTGCTGATCCCCATGGTTTGCCTGGCGACGACGCATCCCTCGAAGATTGGCGCTGCAACCGATAAGTCGGAGATTTTCGGCCACCTGAATACAGGCGGCGCTCCTGCATTCACCGAACAAGACTGTACTTCAATTCCTAACGACATCGGGGCGCTGACCTCGCTGGTCAGGGCCTTATCCAAAGACACGGAGTCTCACTCGTTATAAGTTCGGAGCCAGAGATGAAACGTGTTTTAGATAAAGTTGATGAGAAGATTTTGGAAGAACTCACCCGAAATGCACGGTTGGCCCACAACGATATTGCCATGAAAGTTAATTTGTCCAGGAACGCAGTCAGGCTTCGGATTGAGCGATTGGAGCGCGATGGTTATGTCCGGGGGTACACAATTATTAAAGGTATACCCTCAGCCGATGTAGGGCCCATTAATGCGTTGATCTTTGTTTATCGTCAGGACCGTATGCGGGATTCAGAAGTTGTTCGCTCCGTCGGGGCAATGCCTGAAGTCATTTCCTGCAATGTGATGAGTGGTGACCTCGATATTGTGTTGACGGTTCAGGCGATGAATGCAGATCGAATCCACAGGGTATGGAGTGAGATTTCTGCGCTGCCGGGTGTCCTGAATACCGTGACATCTTTTGTGCTATCCAGCACAAAGTAGCAAGTTGTGCCGTTGTGCGAGCATTTTGCTCGTAACAACGTTCTGTTTGCCATATTCGTAAAGTTAAATTGGCGGATTACTATCTCAGCACCACAACATAACAATGAGAACCCTGTCGTGACTGAATACAAAATTGCGTTGCTTGGTTTTGGTGGTGTTAACCGCGCACTGACTCAGCTTATTGCCGATAAGAATTCGCGCTGGGCCGATGAGTTAGGTTTCACGTTGAAGATTGTCGGTGTCAGTGACCTTTACCTCGGCTCAATCATTAACAAAGACGGCTTGGATGCTCATGAATTGGCTGCAGTGCCTGCTGCTAAAGGCGGCTTCAGGACGCTACCCGGCGGCAGTGCTGAACCGGCGAACGAAACCGTCATCCGTTTCTCAGGTGCCGATATTGTGGCTGAAGCAACCTTCACCAATCCTGTGGATGGTGAGCCGGCTACTACCTTCTGCCGCTGGGCGTTGGAGAAGGGCGTCAGTGTCGTGACCACCAACAAAGGGCCCGTGGCGCTGCATGCGCAAAGCTTGAAGACGCTGGCCGATAGCGCCGGTGCCCGCTTTGAATTTGAAGGTTCTGTCATGAGCGGAACCCCGGTTATCCGTTTGGCCAAGGAGTCACTGGCAGGCTCGGAAATCACCGGCTTCAAAGGGATCCTCAACGGCACGTCAAACTTTGTCCTCTCCAGCATGGAGACGGGGTTGGACTTCTCGAGTGCTGTCGCAAAAGCCCAGGAGTTGGGTTATGCCGAAGCCGATCCAACAGCGGATGTAGAAGGGCACGATGTGCGCTTGAAGGTCGTCATCCTCGCCAATGAACTACTGGGCGCAAAACTCAAACCAAGCGATGTCTTGTGCAAAGGGATCTCTGAAATCACGGCCAAGGATATCGCCGAGGCAACGAAAGTGAATGCCCGTTGGAAGCTGATTGGCAGTGCAGAGAAACGGAGCGATGGCTCGATTTCGGCCTCGGTGAGTCCACAGCTATTGCCATCGAGCGACGCACTCTCAGCAGTGAGCGGAGCCACCAACGCAATCACGTTCAGTACCGCCATTCTCGGTCCCGTCACCGTAGTGGGGGCAGGGGCAGGTCGTTTTGAAACCGCCTTCGCATTGCTCGCCGATATCGTGAGCATTCACAACCACAAAACCACGTCAGGTAAGTAATCATGAATAGCTTGAGTCTCTCGCTCGCTGCTGATTATAAGGCCATTACGGTGCTCAGCCCGTTTGACGGCAGCAAGGTGGGTGAAGTGGCAGACATACCTGCATCATCAGCCACCACAATAGTCGACACCGCTATTTCGGGTGCTTTGATTGCCAAGGATCTGCCGCGACATGAACGCGCGCGCATATTGGAAAAAGCCGCAGGCTCAGTCGAGCGTGACAAGGACTCCTTTGCCAAACTGATCGTCGCGGAGTCGGGAAAAACACTGAAGCAGGCGCGAAAGGAGGTGTTGCGCTGCGTCAACACCTTGAAGTTGTCTGCCGAAGAAGCCAAGCGTAATGCCGGTGAAGTCATCCCTTTTGATGCCTATGTCGGGTCTGAATCCCGTCAGGGGTGGTTCACGCGTGAAGCGTTGGGCGTAATCGTCGCCATCACGCCTTACAACGACCCGCTTAATCTGGTTGCGCATAAATTGGGACCTGCCATTGCGGGGGGAAATGCGGTTGTTCTCAAACCGTCTGAGCTCACACCGCTATCAGCGATCAAACTGGTGGAGTGCTTGATCGACGCGGGCCTGCCTCCGGTTGTCGTCACCGTCGCTACAGGCGGCGCCGCGCTGGGCAAGGCTCTGGTGGCCCACCGTGCGGTGCGCATGGTGTCGTTCACGGGCGGCTTTGTCACCGGTGAGCAGATCGCTCGCACAGCCGGCCTCAAGAAACTGGCGATGGACCTTGGCGGTAATGCACCGGTCATCGTGATGGCTGATTGTGATTTGGATGAAACAGTCGATTCATGCGTGTCGGGCGCCTTCTGGGCAGCTGGTCAAAACTGCATCGGTACTCAGCGGATCCTCATCGAGGCCCCACTCTACGAAGTCTTCAAAACGCGCTTTGTTGAACAGACCCGGCAGTTGATCGTCGGCAACCCTGCTGACGAGCAGACGGACGTGGGGCCGATGATTACCGAGGCGTCAGCCAAGCGTACCGAAGAGGTGGTCAATGACGCCATTGCCAAAGGCGCCACCTTGTTGTGTGGCAATACGCGTAATGGCTCGCTCTATTCACCGACCGTGCTGGAACGTGTCGACCGCCATTGCAAGTTGTGGTGCGAAGAAGTGTTCAGCCCGGTGGTCATCCTCCAGAGCGTTGCGTCCTTGGACGAGGCATTGACGCTGGCTAACGAACCTGAATACAGCCTGCATGCCGGGATCTTCACCAGCAATCTGAACGTTGCAATGACAGCGGCCAAACGACTGGAGGCGGGCGGGGTGATGATCAATGATTCTTCCGACTATCGCTTTGATGCAATGCCTTTCGGCGGTTTCAAGTACGGGAGCATGGGCCGTGAGGGCGTACGTTTCGCTTACGAAGACATGACGCAGCCCAAGGTCATTTGTATTAACGGTGTGAGTGGAAGCTAAACAGCTCGCTCGACTCAAGAATGAATCACACAACAATAAAGAGGAATCGACATGCGCCCCGATAAGCACAATCTTTCGACATTATCTGCAGCGACGCTGGCTGTTCATGGCGGGAATGTCGCGGATGTCACCAGTGGCGCCGTCCGTACGCCATTGGTCATGGCTAACTCCTATCTCCTGCCGGAAGATCCGGCGACCATGGACTGGTCGAGCCCGGATGGTCTCGTGTACACGCGCAATCAAGGCCATAACCAAGTCTGCCTCGAGAAGAAACTCGCCGCCCTTGAGGGGTGTGAAGATGCGGTGGTATTCGCGACCGGTGTCGCTGCCTTGCACTCGGTGTTTTTTTCATTCTTGAAAAGTGGCGACCACGTCATTGTCAGTGACATCACCTACCAGGCGGTCTGGCGGCTTTTCGCAGAACTACTGCCTGAACGTTACGGTATTGAAGCAACGTTTGTAGACGTCGGTGACCTGGAGTCGGTGCGTAAAGCTATTCGGCCCAATACCAAATTGATCCATACCGAAACGATCGCTAATCCCACCACTAAAGTTGCAGACATCGCCGCATTGGCTGAGATTGCACACGCGCACGGCGCGCTTATCTCTGTGGATGCCACGTTTACGCCCCCTCCATTTTTTCGTGCGAGTCAACACGGCGTCGACTTCGTCATTCACTCACTGACCAAGTACATCAATGGTCATGGTGATGCCATGGGCGGGGTGGTGATCGGCTCCAATCCGTTGATCAACAAGATCAAGAATGATGCATTGGTTGACCTCGGCGCGACCATTTCGCCTTTCAACGCGTGGATGATCATGCGCGGTTCGGTCACGTTGCCACTGCGCTTGAAGCAATTGTTGAACACGGCCGAAAAGTTGGCTCAGTTTCTGGATGGCGACGATCGGATTGCGTATGTCTACTACCCCGGTTTGCCTTCCCACCCGCAGCACGAGTTGGCGCGCCGGCAATTTGCAGGCAAGGGATATGGGGCAGTGATGGCTTTTGCAGTAGAGGGCGATCCTGATACCCAGAACCGCTTTGTGTCGAATCTGCGCATCATCACATCGGCCGTTTCATTAGGGCATGACGAGTCGCTGATCGTGCACGTAGGCGCAGAAGGTCGGGGTGGCTTTGACAAGTACCCTGAAGAGTTCCGCCAGTATGGTCATTTGCGTTTTTCTGTTGGGCTGGAAGATCCAGATGACTTGATCAAGGATATTGCGTTCGCGCTGGATGCAACATTCAAGTGATTTGAATACAGGCGTCATGTAACCAGGGTTTGGTCAACCCGTCTTTACCCCCGTGCTCGCGGGGGTCTTTTTAATAAGGTTGGCGCGTTAGTTTTCTCTAGCGCGAACTATCTGTTTGCCTGTTGTTTGGGAGTTGCTCATGGCTTGGGTAAGTTTGATCATTGCAGGTCTATTAGAAGTTGTCTGGGCTTTTTCGATGAAGCAATCCGAAGGGTTTACGCGGTTAGTGCCAACGGTAATTACATTCATCACCGTGATCGCCAGTTTTGCGCTGCTTTCGTTCTCGATGAAGAACTTGCCGCTGGGCACGGCGTATACCATCTGGACCGGCATCGGCGCGGTGGGCGCGTTTGCGGCGGGTATTTTCTTCATGGACGAACCCGCCACGCTATTGCGGATCGTGGCGGCCGTATTGATTGTCAGTGGTTTGTTAATGATGAAACTTGTGTCTGCTTGAAAGGCGAGCATTTTGCTCGTGATAACGTTCAATTTGCCATATTCGTAAAGTCGCCGTACTCAGGTAACGTTCAAGTCAAGGCGCTGGCCTTGGTAAATAATTACAAGCGTCACGTTTAACGCTGTCAGATGTTTACTGCCCTTAATCCAACTACAATATCTAGGGATGTACTTATGATTTCGCTAAAAAAGCTGTATTTGATAATGGGCTTGGCGTTGTGCACAAGTGCAGTGTCGGCCAAAGAATACTCCACCTTGCGTTTCGGCGTAGATGCCAACTACGCACCGTTTGAGTCCAAGGCAGCTGATGGCAGCCTTAAGGGATTTGATATTGACTTGGGCAACGCGATTTGCGCCAGGCTTTCAGTCAAATGCATCTGGGTGGAAAGCGATTTTGATGGCCTGATTCCGGGCCTCAGGGCCGGCAAGTTCGACGGCATCCTGTCATCCATGACCGTGACGGCCACTCGCGAAAAAGCCATTGATTTTTCAAATGAGCTTTTTTCCGGGTTCACGTCCTATGTGTTCAAGAAAGGTTCGGGCCTGAGCACAGATGTGGCGTCACTCAAAGGCAAAACGGTTGGCTATTTTCAAGGCAGTATCCAGGAAGCCTACGCCAAGGCCGTGCTGGACAAAGCCGGTGTAAAAATCCAGTCCTATCAGAACCAGGACCAGGTGTATTACGACCTGGTAGCGGGGCGGCTGGATGCATCCCTGCAGGATGCGCTTCAAGCTCAACTGGGTTTTATCAACTCACCCCAGGGCACTGATTACGAAATGAGCCCATCGGTAGAGAGCCCTTATCTTCCCTCCAAGACAGCCATCGGCATCGCTAAGGGCAATGCAGAGCTCAAGGCCTTGCTGGATAAAGCGATCCAGGCCCTGCACGACGATGGCACCTATGATTCGATCCAGAAGCAGCACTTTGGCGATCTGAATCTTTACAGCGGTAAATAACCACCCGGCGCTCGTCCGCTGGATGGGCGTTTTTCGCTATAGGTTGTTGATCATGTTCGAAACACTATTAGGCGCATTGGGGCTGTCTGCATTCAGCTTGCAAGGCTTCGGCCCACTGCTGCTCGAAGGCGCCTGGATGACCGTCAAGCTGTCCCTATCCTCCCTGGCACTTAGCGTATTGCTCGGGCTGATTGGGGCCGGCGCCAAACTTTCCAGCCTCAAGCTGCTGCGCTTGCCGGCGCAGCTCTACACCACGCTGATTCGTGGGGTGCCCGATCTGGTTCTGATGCTGTTGATTTTCTACAGCCTGCAAACTTGGCTGACGGTCATCACGGTGGGGTTGGGCTGGGAGTACATCGAAATCAATCCCTTCGTCGCAGGAATCATCACCCTTGGGTTTATCTACGGGGCCTATTTCACCGAAACCTTCCGCGGCGCCATGCTGGCAGTACCCCGTGGCCAGGTTGAAGCCGCTACCGCCTATGGGTTAAGTCGCGCTCAGCGTTTTCGCTTCGTGGTGTTCCCGCAAATGATGCGGTTCGCCTTGCCGGGTCTTGGCAATAACTGGATGGTGATTCTCAAAGCCACCGCATTGGTGTCGATCATCGGTCTGGCTGATTTGGTAAAGGCTGCCCAGGACGCAGGAAAAAGCACCTATCAATTGTTCTTTTTCCTGGTGCTGGCTGCACTGACCTACCTGCTCATCACCAGTGTTTCCAATTTCGCCCTGCGCTGCCTGGAAAAACACTACGCCGCGGGTTCACGGGAGGCGGTGCGATGATCGAACTACTGCAGGAGTACTGGAGGTCATTTGTCTACAGCGATGGCCAGCAAATTACCGGTCTGGCCATGACGTTGTGGTTGCTCAGTGCATCGCTCTTCATCGGCTTTATCGTGTCGATTCCATTGTCCATCGCTCGTGTCTCGCCCAGGTTTTACGTGCGCTGGCCGGTGCAGTTCTACACCTACCTGTTCAGGGGCACACCGCTCTATATCCAGCTGCTGATCTGCTACACCGGGATCTATAGCCTGGCCGCAATACGTGCTCAGCCTGTGTTGGATGCATTCTTTCGCGATGCGATGAACTGCACCATTCTTGCCTTCGCGCTGAACACCTGCGCCTACACCACGGAGATATTTGCCGGGGCCATTCGCAACATCGCCCATGGCGAGGTCGAGGCTGCAAAAGCGTATGGCCTCTCTGGATGGAAGCTCTACGCGTTTGTGATTATGCCGTCAGCCTTGCGTCGCTCGCTGCCGTACTACAGCAACGAAGTGATCTTGATGCTGCACTCGACCACGGTGGCATTCACAGCCACGGTTCCGGACATTCTCAAAGTCGCGCGTGACGCTAACTCTGCGACCTTCTTGACCTTTCAATCGTTTGGGATTGCGGCACTGATTTACCTGGCGGTGACCTTTGCGCTGGTCGGCCTGTTCCGAATTGCCGAGCGTCACTGGCTGGCTTTTCTTGGTCCGACTCACTGAACCCAGTATCGACACTGCTGCTCCCAATCCGCATTAGAGGATGATTGCGAACATGTACAAATTGACTGTTGACGGGCTACACAAAAGTTACGGTAGCCATGAAGTACTCAAGGGCGTTTCCCTGCAAGCCAAAACAGGCGACGTGATCTGCCTGATCGGCGCCAGTGGTTCGGGTAAGAGTACTTTCCTGCGTTGCATTAATTTTCTCGAAACGCCCAACGACGGTGCCATGAGTCTGGATGGTAAACCGATCCGCATGGTTAAAAACCATATGGGGCTGCATGTGGCCGATGACCGTGAACTGCAACGATTGCGCACTCGCCTGGCCATGGTGTTCCAGCACTTCAACCTGTGGGGCCACATGACCGTGTTGGACAACATCACCATTGCACCGCGGCGGGTGCTGGGTGTCAGTAAAACAGATGCGGAAGATCGTGCCCGGCGATACCTGGAAAAGGTGGGGCTGCCGGCCCGTGTTGCCGATCAATTCCCTGCGTTTCTTTCCGGAGGCCAACAGCAGCGGGTAGCGATCGCACGGGCTCTGGCCATGGAACCTGAAGTCATGCTGTTCGACGAACCTACATCGGCACTCGACCCTGAAGTGGTAGGCGAAGTGCTGAAAGTCATCCAAGGGCTCGCTGAAGAAGGTCGGACCATGATCATGGTGACCCATGAAATGGGTTTTGCCCGCAAGGTCTCGAACCAACTGCTGTTTCTTCATCAAGGCCTTGTCGAAGAGCAGGGCGGGCCAGAAATTCTGGATAACCCGAGCAGCGAGCGTCTGCAGCAATTTCTGTCCAATGGACTGAAGTGAAAAACCTTTTATATGAGTACTGGAAGTAAAGCCCTGAGGACTTTTGATACTTTGGGGCGTATCGACGAGGCAATCATTGATGTGCTGCGCCAAAACGGGCGCATCACTTACAAAAAGCTTGCCTCACTTGTGCACTTGAGTCAGAGCCCTTGCCAGCAGCGTGTACGTAAGTTGGAAAGGCTAGGGGTCATTCGTGGCTACGGTGCTTTCATCGACGAGAAAAGGCTCTCACCTGGTTTATCTCTGCTGGTGCTGGTTGGATTGTCCGAGGGCAAGGGGCTCAGCGCGCAAAAGGCGTTTGAAGCTGTAGTCGGTGCTTGCCCGCAGATCATTGAGTGTCAGCTCATCAGTGGTGCGCTTGATTACTCTTTGCGCATGCGTTGCCGGGATATGGAGCATTTCCGCTCACTCACTGAACGCTGGTTGGACAGTACTGAACTGCATATCGAGAAACTGGCAGCCTATCCAGAGTTGGCAGTCATCAAGCACTCATCGACGCACCTTGGTATCGAATAACTACTACAACACTCCCTGCCTTCGGATAAATCATGATGATTGCCAACCTGAAGTTCAGCCATAAGGTACTGCTTGCGGCATCGCTCGTCGTTGTTGCATCGTTTTCGCTCTTTACGCTGTACAACGATTCGATCCAGCGCAAAACCATCCGCACGAACCTTGAAAACCATCTTGAAGAAATGAGCAATATCACGGCCGCAAGCGTTCAATCCTGGCTCTCGGGACGGATACTGCTGGTTGATCATGTTGCCCAGACAGTTGCCAACGATCCTGTACCCGAAACCGTCACGCGGCTGCTGGAGCAGAGGTCATTGCTATCGACGTTTACCTTCACTTATCTAGGCAGTCGTGACGGTAGTTTCGCCATTCGACCGAAGGACGATTTACCCGCTGACTACGACCCGCGGACCCGGCCCTGGTATACGGACGCGATGACTGCTGGGGGAACCACATTGACTGAGCCCTATCTAGACGTCACTACCGGCCAGTTGATGATGACGATTGCGACGCCGGTCAGCCATGACGGCCAGACGCTTGGGGTGGTGGGAGGGGACCTGACACTGGATACATTGGCAAAGATCGTCAGCTCACTCGATCTGGGCGGGATTGGTTATGCCTTTTTGGTCAGCGCGGACGGCAAGGTTTTGGTCCACCCGGACAAACAGTTGGTGACGAAACAATTGAGTGATATCTACCCTCGAAATACACCGACTCTCAGTGCCCATATCAGTGAGACTGAGCAGGAGGGGAATCCTCGGATTTTGATGTTCTCTCCGATCAAGGGGCTGCCTTCGGTAAATTGGTATATAGGTTTGTCCATCGACAAAAACAAAGGCTACGAAACGCTTGGAGACTTCCGTGCATCCGCCATTTTGGCCACGGTTATTGCAGTGTTCGTCACGCTGCTTCTACTGGGCGTTCTTATTCGCGTACTGATGCAGCCCTTAAGACTGATGGGCAAAGCTATGCGTGATATTGCCCAGGGGGAGGGTGACCTTACCCGTCGGCTGAGTGTGCACTCAAAGGATGAGTTCGGCGAGTTGGCTCACGACTTCAACCTTTTCGTGGAGCGCATCCAACACTCAATACGTGAGGTGTCTTCTGCCACCGAACAGGTCAATGAGGTGGCCAAGCGAGTGATGCAGACCTCCAGCTCCTCCATGACAAACTCAGACGATCAGGCCAATCGTACCAACAGCATTGCAGCCGCGATTAATGAGCTGGGGGCGGCGGCTCAGGAAATTGCGTGCAATGCAGGCGATGCCTCACTCCAAGCGTCGGATGCCCGTCTTCAGGCCGAGGGCGGCCGTCAGGTGGTGACGCAGACGATCGATGCCATGAACGGGTTATCAGGAAAAATCCGAGTGTCGTGCAGCAACATTGAGGCGCTCAATGGCAAGACAGAGAACATCGGACGCATCCTTGAAGTGATCAAGGGCATTTCCGAACAGACCAATCTTCTGGCGCTCAATGCCGCCATCGAAGCTGCGCGGGCGGGCGAGGCTGGTCGTGGTTTTGCCGTAGTAGCCGATGAGGTTCGTAGCCTGGCGTACCGCACTCAGACGTCAGCCCAGGAAATCCACACGATGATTGAAGAGCTTCAGGTGGGCGCCCGTGAGGCGGTATCCACTATGAACGAGAGTGAGCGCTACAGTCAGGACGGCGTGATTATCGCGAACCAGGCAGGTGAGCGACTGGGCAGTGTCACTCAACGCATCGGCGACATTGACGGCATCAATCAGTCGGTGGCGACCGCAACTGAAGAGCAGACAGCGGTCATTGATTCGTTAAACGTTGACATCACCAAGATCAAAACCCTCAACCAGGAAGGCGTGGAAAATCTCCAGGCTACCTTGCTTGCCTGTGACGAGCTTGAGCGACAAGCCTCGCGACTCAAGCAGTTGGTGGATGGTTTTCGAACTTAGGACGTAGCACGGCGCACTCCAGACAAACCGCGAGCGATGTCATGGAATCAAGCGCGTGAGAACAGTAGTTTTATACCCGCGGCGCCGAAAACTAACCCCAGGGTGCCTTCGATCCATCGACGTGCCCGACGATAACCTCGAATCATCGGTGCAGTGGAGAAGACGATCGCATAGCTGCAGAAGATAGTGACGCTCAGTACGGCGCAGCCAGCCAGGATAATCACAACTGTTTCAGGCGTCGCGTGTGGCCCCAGCCCCAGGGTCATGGTTGCGATCCAACCCAGCAGCGCCTTCGGGTTTGTGAGGTGCATAAGCAGGCCGCGCCGGTAAAGGCCAAAGCCCGAAACGGTTGGTGCGGCAGCCAGTTCTTTTTGAAGGCGCTCGTCAGAGTTGAGGGCGGAGCGGCCAGCTTTGATGGCGAGGAAAAGCAGGTAAATCCCTCCGACTATTTTTAGGGCGAAGAGCGCCTGCGCGTATTGGGCCAGAATGGCTGATACGCCCGTGGCGGCCATCGATCCCCAGAAAAAAGAACCACTGATTACACCTGCTGCCAGCATAAGCGCAGGTTTTCTGCCCTGGTGCATGGCGACGCCCATGATGCGCATGTTGCTGGGGCCAGGACTTGCTGCTCCCACGATGTAGGCGGTGAATACAAGCAGGAGGTGGTGGAGATCAAATGACATTTGCAGCCCCTTGACGATACATGCCAGTCAGCAGATTAAGTGTTTGTAGCGTGCACGTCATTCCGTCAGTTGCCTAAATCTCAGCCACTCGCCGCTAGTGTCTTCTTGGGTCCTCGATGTAGGGGGCATCCTTTTCAGCGTTTGCCCCCAATAACGCCCCCAAAAAAAGGCGCTGGAGTAGCGCGGGTCATTGATCGGCAGCAGTGGACTTTTCGGTGACGCTAAATCCAGCTAACGCACCTTGAAAAAATAGGCGCCAGTCCCCCTTCAAAGACTCTCAGGGTCGCCAAAAAACATCTGAATCCGTGACCGCAACCAACGCTCACCCGGGTCATTATCCTGCGACCCACGCCAAGCCATATGCAACTCAAAACTACGCACCGGCAACGGCGGATCCTCCGCCCGAACGCCACCGGCTGCGGTCAACGCTTCAGCTGTGTAATCAGGCACTGTCGCGACAATATCAGTGCCACTGATCAGCGTACTGAGCCCATTAAACTGCGGCACCGCCAGCACCACATGCCGTTTGCGCCCGAGTTTTTCCAGCTCTTCATCTATAAAACCGCTCAGGTCGCCCGCGAACGAAACCAAGGCATGAGGGCGGGCGCAGAAATCATCCAGGCTCAACGGCCCCGGCACCGTGTCGGCCCGCAACAATTTCGGCATGCTACGGCGCAGCACTTTGCGCTTGGCGTTGGCCGGCAGGTCGGCGGTGTAGCTGACGCCGATGGAAATCTCGCCCGAAGCCAGCAGGCTCGGCATCAGAATGTAGTTGGCCCGACGCACCACCAGCACGATCCCCGGCGATTCCGCGCGCAAACGCTTGAGCAGCATCGGCAGTAGCGCGAATTCAACATCATCCGACAGGCCGATGCGGAACACCGCAGTGCTGGTCGCCGGATCGAATTCCGCCGCACGACTGACTGCGGTGGAAATCGAATCCAGGGCCGGCGAGAGCAGGGCGAAGATTTCCACCGCCCGGGCGGAAGGCTCCATGCTGCGGCCGGTACGCACGAACAACGGGTCATCGAACAGCCCGCGCAGGCGCGAGAGTGCCGCACTGATGGCCGGCTGGCCGAGGAACAATTTCTCCGCAGCACGGGTCACACTGCGTTCATGCATCAGTGTTTCGAAAACGATCAACAGGTTCAGGTCGACACGACGCAGGTCATTACGATTCATCTGGAGTCCTGGCAGAGTCAGCAAACTTGACGTGAGCGGCCATATGGGAACAATGGCCGGCATGAATCTTACGGGGAAAGACTGGTACTCTGCACAGGGTAATTCAGTTTTTTCTGAAAGGCTGCTTCGGTTTTTACGGCATTTGATGATGTCGCCGTCGCTGCGGAATCAATGACAGGCATGTCGACTATTAATAGCCACTGATGGTCTTGGGTAGAAAGCCCAGATAGAGTTCAGGGCATTAGAGGTTACTTTGACGAGGTTTGCGATGTCCCGCACGATCCGTTTTCACAAGTTTGGTCCAGCCGAGGTGCTCAAATGCGAAGAGCATGCGGCCGCTCTGCCTGCGCCGGGCGAAGTGCAGGTACGCGTCGAAGCGATTGGCATCAGCTGGTACGACATTCTCTGGCGCCAGAACCTGGCCTCGTCCCATGCTCGTCTGCCTTCTGGCCTGGGTCATGAAATGGCTGGTGTGGTCACTATGGTCGGCGAAGGCGTCGATGATTTGGCCGTTGGTGACAAGGTCGCCAGCTTCCCGGCCGAGAGCCCCAACGACTACCCTGTTTACGGCGAACAGATCGTTCTGCCACGCACGGCACTGACTCGTTACCCGGACGTGCTCAGCCCGATCGAAGCCAGCGTGCACTACACGCCGCTATTGATCGCTTATTTTGCCTACGCTGACCTGGCGCGTGTCAAACCCGGGCAATTTGCGCTGGTGACCGACGCCAGCCACTGCGCTGGGCCATCGTTTGTACAACTGGGCAAAGCCCTCGGTGTGCGAGTGATCGCTGCGACCAAAACCGCGGATGAGCGTGAGTACCTGCTGTCCCTGGGCGCCGAGAAAGTCATCGTCACCGAAGAACAGGATCTGCTGATGCAGATCAACAAAATCACCGATAACCGCGGCGTCGATGTGGTGTTCGATGGCCTTGGCGGGCCGCAGATGTCACTGCTCGGCGATGTGCTTGCACCTCGCGGCAGTCTGGTGCTCTATGGCCTGCAAGGGGGTAATCAGACGCCATTTCCGGCCTGTGCGGCATTCCAGAAGAACATTCAGTTCTTCGTACACTGCATCGGTAACTTCACCGGCAAGCCGGAGCTGGGCATCATCCAGGATCAGGCCGCACTGCAACGTGCCCTGCGCGATATCAACCAGTTGACCGCAGATCGTGTGCTGTTGCCACTCAAGACCCGGGTATTCCCGTTTTCCGAGTTTGTCGAAGCCCACCGCTATATGGACGAATGCCCATGCCGCGAACGGGTCGCCCTTCAGGTCGAGCCTGCGTAAGCCCTTCCTCTGCAAGAGTCCGTGAGAGCACGGACTCTTCTGCTGATAGTCACTCCAAAATCAGACGTTCCATCGATCTGTCGGTGGGCCGGTTCAGCAACTGAACTGGTTTTTGCTCTCAATCTGTATCTTCTAATCATTATATAAGCCCTGATAATTGAATGATTAATTTCATCTCAAGGAAAGAGTCATGGCCGACTATCAGGCTGAAACTCCTCAATGCGCACCTGCAATATATGCTCAACAAATAATGCAGCGTCGCTCAGTTGTCTTACATTCATTGGCAACTTCTTTCTTTATTTCTTGTGCTAAGTGTCTGTGGGACGCTGTCGGAAATTTCCTAGGAAAGCGAGTGGGAGCACAGAGAGCCCATTCTGCTGGGCGTTGCGGCGACCTTGATCTCCTTGGGGTACCCGCAACATCCAATCATTTCAAATAATTACACAATGCTTAAGTGCTAGCATTTGAACAACAGCCCCGGCACTCCATTCATGACAGATACCTGTTGCGCAATACACCTCGTTGTTTGCGTGGCATTGAACTTATGAGTTACAGGTAAATAATGATGACCGCTACCCATGATCAGGCAATGAACTATGTTTATCAGCAAATGCTGCAGCGTTTGCTGGGTTTTTTCTCTCGCGCCGAGCGCACGGCATTGCAATTGATGATTCAGCGTCTGGTGATGTCCGCAGGAGGTATGGAGCGTATTGGCGATTACAAGGTGCTGGCGATGCAGTCAGGGTCCCGCGACAACTGCTACACGCTGGCGCTACTGCGCGCCGCGCAACTGAGTATCGCCGGCCGGGCACCGGCGACGTTTCAGCTGCGAGTGGCGACCTTGCGCTTGAACGGTGTGGCCTCGACGGCCATGGAAAACATCCATCGCAGCTACAGTGCGTTGTTTCTCTACGACGATCCCCGGGTCGAAGTGCTGATGGTCGATAACCGTGAAGTCCTGCCGTTCAACCATCTGGCGTCGATCTCCGAAGCCGGTCGCGAGTCGAATCGGCTCAACCTGCTGATGGTCGGGCACCGTCGAGCCTGGAACGGGCCGCTTGATCTGTGGGATGACGGGTACCTGGCGACCGGCGAGTTTTGCGGACAAATCGCCCGCTGGGACCAAGGTGTCGATGCACTGGTCAGCAGCGATACGCCCCGTCGTCAGAAGCAGTTTATCGAGGGATTGAACCGTGCGGCGGCCAAGGCCGGGCTCAATGCACCAGACCATCATGAAACGGGCTACGAGGGCCTGTTCGCACGGCTCGATGAATTGGGCAGCGATTGCTACCGCGAGTTTTATCCTGCGTCTGCCCTGGCGGCGTGGCGTCCCGCCGATCGTTTTGAAGCGTGTCGCCGCACGACCTTTATCGATGTTCACGACATGCTGGTCAGCAATCTGGAAGAGCGCTGGCCATTGCTCACCGATTTTCTCGGGTTTCAACCTGACGAGTTGTCGGATCAGCTCAGTGATAACGACTACGTCAGCCTGTCGATATCAGCGCACCTTCGTGGCTTGCAAGCGTGCTTTGTACACGGTCGCACCTACGAGACGGGTGTCAGCGAGTACCTGCAGCGGGCGCTGGTGATGATGCGTCGTAAACACGTTCCAGAGCGCTTTTGCGAACAGGCAATGGAGACCTTCGGCAACCCGGTAACAATAACCGACCAGCGCGCATTGGCATCGGCTGAAGCACAAAAGAGCCTCGGTTTGAGCGAGGCTCAACTGGTGTGTCTGCTGTTCGCCCCTTTTGTCGATAATGGCGCGGCCCTTGAGCATTTTCTTCGACAGTGCCATCCCGGCATGCTCGTGGCATTGCCAGACTTGCACCGGGCAATGCAGGGCGGTCCGGCACCCGAGCAGGTTCTGCAGTGGATGGTCGATGTCAGCGGGTTGTCGGTGAGTCTGATCGGCACGCTTTACCGCATGACCCCGGTGGTTCGGGATGAGGGCAGGGGGAGCGGCACGGAAAGCGGCGACGCGGGTATGCATGCTGAAGTCATGCAGCCTGACGGTGAAACGAGTGTGGCCGGCGAATGGTCGACGGGGCGGTGAAAGTGCCAGGTTTGACGGATCCGGCAAGGATGCGTCACGACGTTCGTAGCCTGTTCGGCCATTACCCATGAAAGGACCACGAGATACCGATTTTGCGTACCAGGCGGTGTACCGTTACCTGACAAACCTGATCAATGAGCCGGGCAGTCACGTGCAAGTGCGCCTGCCTTCATTGCGACAGTTGGCGCACCGCCTGAGTGTGTCGATCTCGACCATTCAGTACGCCTATTCGCTGTTGGAGAAGGAAGGGCGCGTCTATTCGGTGGCCAAATCCGGCTACTACGCCGTACCCGTATCCTCAATAGGCATACCCGGCCGCGGCAAGGACTTGCTCGAAACGGTTTATGTCAACGCCAGACGTCCCGGCATGCTGGTGCTGAGCGCTGATGAACCGGCGTTATTACAACCGCTGGATAGCCCGTTGCTGTTGCTGGAGAGAGAACTGCTGCGCCAGTACCCACGCCAGCCACAACCGTCTTCACAACCCTGCGGCGAGCTGGAGCTGCGCACAGCCCTGGCGGCGCGCTACACCACTTCGCCGACACGTTGCTGGCATGCCGATGATGTCTATATCGGCGCCGACCTGCGGGGAGTCCTGGAAATATTGATCGCCGCTCTTGGTCTCAAAGACGCCGTGATGGTGGTCGAATCACCGTGCGACTGGGGCATTCTGCGTCTGCTCCAGGATGCGGACGTGCGGGTGATCGAGCTGCCGTTGCAAGCCGATGGTGGTTTGGATCTGGAGCAGTTGAAGGAACTGCTTGAGGCCGAGCAAGTGCGACTGGTGATGCTTTCATCGGGGCTGAACATGCCACGAGGCAGTGTGGCGCCTGACAGCAACAGGCAATCCGCCGCACAGCTGCTGAAACGACATGGCAGTTGGGTACTGGAAAACGATTGCTATGGCGAGCTTGAGTTCGAGCCGAACGGCCTGCGATTTCGCGATCTGCTGGACCCGGATCGGCTGATCGTGTTTTCCACATTCGAAAAATTCATCGGGTCGGAGGCGCCCTTTGGCTATCTGCTGTCGCGACAACTGCGTGCCAGATTGCAGCGGCACTTTCTGCTGCGCGCTTTCCGTTTATCGTTGATTCGTCAGAAAGCCATTGCGCGGCTGTACAGCAACGGGCGCATCGACCAGCACCTGTTGGTATTGCGTCGACTGCTCAAGGAACGCATGGTGCAGATGACACAGCTGCTTGAGGATCGCCTGCCCGATGCGCTGCACTTCGTTGAACCCCAAGGCGGGGCGACGATCTGGATCCGCTCGTTGCGTCAGGTCAATGTGCATCGAGTGTTCGAGCGTTTACTAAAGCAGCATGTGGTGATTGCGCCGGGGGAGCTTTTCAGCCTGCAAGGCCTGCACGGCCAGCATTTGCGCCTGAGTCACACCTTCGGTGGTCACCACGACCTCGCCGACGCACTGGGATTTTTGGGGGATGCCTTGCGCCTGGAATCGATCGACTGAGTCGAGGCGCAAACCCTCCTCGGTACCTGACAATTGATAACGTCGCGCCAGGAGCAAACTGTCAGTAAACTGCGTTCTATTCCCGAACCACTCTCTCTCAGAGGTTTTGCATGACACTCAGTCCTTTTGCGGGCAAACCGGCACCGGCAGAACTGTTGGTCGACATCCCGCGACTGGTAACGGCCTATTACACCGGCCAGCCCGATGCAGCCATTTCTACCCAGCGCGTCGCCTTTGGCACGTCCGGACACCGAGGTAGCTCGTTCGATCTGAGTTTCAACGAATGGCACGTTCTGGCCATCAGCCAGGCGATCTGCCTGTACCGCGAAGCCCAGGGCATTGACGGTCCATTGTTCGTCGGGATCGACACCCACGCGCTGTCCACGCCGGCCGGTGCCAGCGCCCTGGAAGTCCTGGCGGCAAACGGTGTGACGGTGATGATCGCCGAAGGCGACGAGTACACGCCGACGCCGGCCATTTCCCACGCAATTCTTTGCTACAACCGTGGGCGTACTTCGGGCCTGGCAGACGGCATCGTCATCACCCCGTCTCACAACCCGCCACAAAGTGGTGGCTACAAGTACAACCCTACCAACGGCGGCCCGGCCGATACCCACATCACCAAGTGGATCGAAGCCAAGGCCAACGAGCTGCTGGCGGCCAAACTCGCCGGCGTCAAACGCATCAGCTATGAGCAGGCCCTGAAGGCCAGCACCACCCATCGTCACGATTACCTCAACACCTATGTCGCTGACCTGATCAACGTGATCGACTTCGACGCCATCCGCGATGCGAAGCTGCGTCTGGGCGTCGATCCGCTGGGCGGAGCAGGGGTGCGCTACTGGTCGGCGATTGCCGAGCACTATCGCCTGGACCTGGAGGTGGTGAATAAACAGGTTGATGCGACGTTCCGTTTCATGACCGTCGATTGGGACGGGCAGATCCGTATGGACCCATCGTCCAGTCACGCCATGCAAGGTCTGATCGGTCTGAAAGAGCGTTTCGACGTGGCCTTTGCCTGTGACCCGGACCACGACCGCCATGGCATCGTGACCCCGTCCGGTGGTTTGCTGGCACCCAACAACTACCTTGCAGTGTCGATTGATTACCTGTTCCAGAACCGTCCGCAGTGGCGTGCCGATGCGGCTGTGGGTAAAACCGTGGTCAGCAGCGGCTTGATTGATCGCGTCGCCAAACGCCTGGGCCGCCGTCTGTACGAAGTGCCGGTTGGCTTCAAATGGTTTGCCGACGGCCTGTTCGACGGTTCCCTCGGTTTTGGTGGCGAAGAAAGTGCCGGCGCGTCGTTCCTGCGCAAGGATGGCAGTGTCTGGTGCACTGACAAGGATGGCTTGATTCCGGCATTGCTGGCCGCCGAAATGACTGCCCGCACGGGCCGTGACCCAAGTCAGGCTTATCGCACATTGACCGATGAGCTGGGCGAACCCTTCTCGGTACGGGTCGATGCCAAGGCCAACCCTGAGCAAAAAGCGCTGCTGAGCAAATTGTCGCCAGACCAGGTCACCTCGACTCAACTGGCGGGCGAAGCGATCCAGAGCATCCTCAGTCATGCACCGGGCAACGACCAGGCCATTGGCGGTCTGAAAGTCATGACCGAGAACGGTTGGTTCGCGGCGCGTCCGTCGGGCACTGAAGATATCTACAAGATCTACGCGGAAAGCTTTGTCAGTGACGATCACCTGAAGCAGTTGGTGGCGCAAGCCCAGACACTCGTGGATAGCGCAATTTCCGCGAAGTGATTGAGGGCCCTGTGGCGAGGGGGCTTGCCCCCGTTGGGTTGCGAAGCGGCCCCAGAATTTCGAAATTACCGTAGATTTTGCGAGTGCTACGCACTCGAACGGGGGCAAGCCCCCTCGCCACAATGGACATACACATAAAAAAAGGGGCAACCATCAACGGTCGCCCCTTTTTTTGTCGCGCATTTACCCCATCAAGCCACATCCACCAACACAATCTCACTGTCCTCAATCGCGGTCACGCGCAACACCTGCTCATCGACAATCGCAACACCGTCTCGAGCTTGTGCACGCAAGCCATTGACTTCAATGACCCCAGTGGCTGGAACCAGATAAGCCCGACGACCGCTGTCCAGGTGATACTCCGCGGATTCACCGGCCTTCAGGTTCGCCGCCACCAGACGCGCATCGGCGCGGATGTGCAGGCTTTGATCGTCGCCGGCCTTGCCGCTGGCCAGGGTCACGAAACCTTCGCGCTCGCCTTTGGGGAACGGCTTGGCACCCCACGATGGGGCCGAACCGGCTTCGTTGGGGATGATCCAGATCTGAAAGATCCGGGTCTCGGTCGCTTCCAGGTTGTACTCACTGTGAGCGATCCCGGTGCCGGCGCTCATGACCTGAACGTCGCCCGCTTCGGTGCGGCCTTTGTTGCCGAGGTTGTCCTGGTGGGTAATCGCGCCTTCACGAACGTAGGTGATGATTTCCATGTCCCGGTGCGGGTGTTGCGGGAACCCGGTGCCGGGGGCAATCACATCATCGTTCCACACCCGCAGGTTGCCCCAGTTCATGCGTTTGGGGTCGTGGTACTCGGCGAACGAAAAGTGGTGATGGGCATCCAACCAGCCATGATGTGCGCCGCCCAGCGAGTTGAAGGGTCTGAGTTCAAGCATGATCGTCTCCTGAAAAGGTTCGTCATGGGGCAGAACGCCTGAGCCACAAACGAGAACCGGTGGTTGATGGCGAGCATCATCTATCAGGCAATCATCGATAAAAAGCGTAAAAAATGCCTCAATACAATCGAATTAATTGATATCAAATAACCTCGAAACATTCTCATCCAGCCTTCACTTCATCGCATAAGCCAATGACCTGTAAGCATTTCACTAGAACTCAACGGCAAATGCAGACACCATAGCCCTCAACAGCCTCACACCCTGGAGTCCGTCAGCGTGCCGCAACACACCCCCGATCTTCCTCCCGAACTTCGCCCCTTGGCCGAGATGCCTTTGTTCAAGCGCCTGGCTGCCCGGCTCTTTGGCCATGGCCTTACCCGTCTGCGCGCGCAACACCGTGCGTCCTGGCTGCACGGCCAAGCCGACGGTTTTCGCAGCGGTCATAGCGCCGGGGTGGATTACGGCTATAAGGAAGGCAAACTCGAGGGGCTGGAGGAAGGTCGGCAGGTTCTGTTGATTCGCGACTCGCGCTCGACCGAGCATCGACCGCCCAACGTGGATGACAATCTGTTCGACGATTGGCGCCTGCCATTGAGTGCTGAGCTGAAGAAGCGCATGAAGGCCGACGTGGCGCGACTGCTGCCAGCGCACGCCCAGCCGAGCGCTGCCCAGTGGAAGATGATTTTCAGCGACACACCGTCGACCTCGGTGATCGCCGGGGCGGGCGCGGGCAAATCGACCACCCTGGTGCTGCGAATTCTGCTGCTCAGCCATTATCTCGGGTTTGAGCTGAGCTCGATGACTGTGGTGACCTTTACCCGCGAATCGCGCAAGGACTTCATCAACAAACTGATCGAACTGTTTGCACTGTGGGGCCGGGGAATCAGCCTTAAAGAAGCGCGCGATCTGGTGCGCACTTTCCACTCGCGCATCCTGCCGATGGTCCGCAGCCTGCCGGGTTTCGAGCGGCTGCAAGCGTTCGAAAACCTAAGTCACCGCGTGCAAGGCGGCGATGAGGAGGTCGACAGCAACCCCTTCGACCTGCGCATCAACGACGCCCAGCGCCAACAACTCAACGCCTGTTATCACAGCTTGCACACACGCGATGAGCGTTTCCGCGAGTTGATCAAGCCTTTGTCTCGTCATGCCTTGCAGCTCAAGGAGCTGGAGCGTGATCACCCGGACGTGCAGAAACGCATGGCGGTGACTGAACTCGCTGCCAAGCGCGATGAAGAACTGTGCGACACCCTTGAAGACTTGTGGTTTCGCGCCGGGGCTTGGCCAATCAAGGGCATCGAACCGAATCGTCAGACCTTCGACATCAACGGCTCGACCTTTCATTGCCACGGCTACATTCCGACGCTGGATGCCTGGGTGGTGCTGGGGTTCGATCCTCGGGAAAACCCTCAGGTCAGCCGGCCGCATGCCAAACTTTCGGTACGCGCAGAGTGGGCGGTAAAGCGCACGCTGTTTCAAGCTTTCTGTCGTAAGCCTTTGATATGGCTTGATAGTTATGAATCTTCAAAACGTGTTTTGGCATCCCTTGCCGGCGACGCCAGCGCCGGGCCGGGCTTCGATTACAAGGTCAAGGGCGAGCTCGGCTCCGCGCCGTTGCTGGACTGTTTTGTCGCGGCGGCCGGGTTTATTGAAAACCTCGGCCTGGATGTGCCGAATGCTGTGGGCCAGATGAGTTTCGCCAAGGATGACCCGGACCGATTCTTCTTCGAGGCGTTGAGCCTGTTCTGGCGAGCGCTGGAAGATCATCTGCTGGATCAATCCCCACCGGTGATGACCTACAACCGGATGTTCGCCTTGTTCAGCGAGCATTCACCGGAGAATCTCAAGCTGCTGAGCGATGAGCTACTCAGGCCAATGTCGCACTTGATGATTGACGAGTTTCAGGATGTATCACCGCAGATCGTTTCGTGGATTCGCGCCAGCCTGGCGGAGATCCGCAGTCGCGGACCGGCCATGCATGTAGGGCGCGGCGCGCAGCGTTCGTCATTGCTCTGTGTCGGTGATGACTGGCAGTCCATCTATGGCTGGCGCGGCAGCTCGCCGACGTACTTCATGGAGTTCAACAAGGAATTCCCGTCGCCGAGCACGACCAAAGTGATGCTCAGCGACAATTACCGTAGCCATCAGCACATCATCGACGCGGCGGAGCATATTGTCCGCGCGGCACCAGCGATCGCCGGCAAGAAGGCCAAGGCCAGCGGCGAACCAAAGGTATTGCTGCCGGTGAATGTGCTCGATCGGGATGACCAGGGCTTGGCCCAGCGCCTGATCGAGCACTACAGAAAGGGCGATTCAATCTTGATGCTTTATCGAAAAAGCAGCGATAAGTCATTGATAGAAGAGCATATTAAGACTGTAGTTAATGTGGAATCTAGCTTGCCGTATGAGGCTCGACGGCTAAAACAACTGACCTATCACAGCGCTAAGGGCCTACAGGCCGATGCGGTTTTTCTGCTGGGCGATTGCCAGCATCTGACCAGTTCACCCTACAAGAACCAGGTCTATCGCATGGCCGGACTCGGCAAGGCTGGCGACAGCGAGCCTTACGACAGTGCACAGAAAGACGAGATCTTGCGACTGGCCTACGTGGGCATCACCCGGGCAGTGAGCCATTGCTACTGGTATGTCGATGGTCAGGATACCTCGGCTGCGAATATGCCCAAGGCCTCCGATCGGATAGGTAAGGGCAAGGTGTTCTTTGCCGATCATCGTCAGGGAAAAGTGCCGGCCTGACTTTCAAGAGAGTCTTGAGCAGAGAACCTGTGGCGAGGGAGCTTGCTCCCGCTTGAGTGCGCAGCACTCATAAAAAATCGGCAATGGTCCTCAGATTTTTGGGGCCGCTACGCAGCCCAACGCGAGCAAGCTCGCTCGCCACAGAGACGCGACCGACTGGCCGCGAAAAGTTGCGAGGGGCGCGATCCCGGCCTATGGTCCAAGCGAGGCTTTGACTGCGACTGACGCGCTCGACTGGCTTCAGGTCGCTGTCCATCCAGTGCGCAAATCCGTAGCGAGGTGACGACATGCCGAACAACTCCCGTCCCGCCGTGCTCGAACTGATCGGCAATACGCCGCTGGTGCGTATCAGCCGCTTCGATACCGGCCCATGCACACTGTTTCTCAAACTCGAATCACAGAACCCCGGCGGCTCGATCAAGGACCGCATCGGCCTGGCAATGATTGACGCCGCCGAGCGCGATGGCCGCCTGAGACCCGGTGGCACCATCGTCGAGGCCACCGCCGGCAACACCGGTCTGGGCCTGGCCCTGGTCGGCCGGGCCAAGGGTTATCGGGTGGTATTGGTGGTGCCGGACAAGATGTCCACCGAGAAGGTGCTGCACCTCAAGGCGATGGGCGCCGAAGTACACATCACCCGCTCCGATGTCGGCAAAGGCCATCCCGATTATTACCAGGACGTCGCTGCGCGATTGACGAAGGACATTCCCGACGCATTCTTCGCCGATCAGTTCAACAACCCGGCCAACCCGCTGGCCCATGAGTGCAGTACCGCGCCGGAGATCTGGGCGCAGACCCAGCATGATGTGGATGCCATCGTCGTCGGCGTCGGTTCGGCCGGCACACTGACCGGCCTGACCCGTTTCTTTCAGCGCGTACAACCGAATCTGGAAATGGTGCTGGCCGATCCGGTCGGCTCGGTGATGGCCGAATACAGTCGCAGCGGCACCCTCGGTACGCCCGGTTCCTGGGCGGTGGAGGGCATTGGCGAAGATTTCATTCCGTCGATTGCCGATCTGTCCAGCGTGCGTAAGGCTTATTCGATCAGCGATGAGGAAAGCTTCGATCATGCCCGCCAATTGCTGCGCGCCGAAGGGATTCTTGGCGGTTCTTCGACCGGCACGTTACTGGCGGCGGCGCTGCGTTACTGCCGCGAACAAACCGAGCCGAAGCGGGTGGTCAGTTTCGTCTGCGACACCGGCACCCGCTACCTGTCGAAGGTCTATAACGACCAGTGGATGAACGACCAAGGGCTGCTTGCGCGCAAACGCTACGGCGATTTGCGTGACCTGATCGCGCGGCGCTTCGAGGATGGCCGGGTGGTCAGCGTGGGGCCGGACGACACCTTGCTCACGGCGTTCCAGCGCATGCGCCTGGCGGATGTATCGCAACTGCCGGTGCTGGTGGATGGGCAGCGGCTGGTAGGGGTCATCGACGAGTCCGACATTCTGTTTGGCGTGCACGAAGACGCTACGCACTTTCGCATGACCGTGACCAGCGCCATGACGGACAAGCTCGAAACCCTGCCTCCCGGCGCCAGTCTTGCTGAGCTGGAGGCGGTGCTCGATCGTGGGTTGGTGGCGATCATCGCCGACACTTCGGGCTTCCACGGCCTGATTACTCGCGTCGACATGCTCAACCACTTGCGGAGATCCCTTGCATGAGTCAGCACGATGAAACGGCTAAACCACCTGCCTTCAACACCCGTGTGATCCATGCCGGACAGACACCGGACCCTTCCACCGGGGCGCTGATGCCGCCGATTTACGCCAACTCCACCTATCTGCAACAGAGTCCGGGTGTGCACAAGGGGTTCGACTACGGGCGTTCGCACAATCCGACGCGCTTTGCGTTGGAGCGTTGCGTGGCGGATCTCGAGGGCGGTACTCGGGCCTTCGCTTTCGCTTCCGGGCTGGCGGCGATCGCTAACGTCCTCGAACTGCTCGATGCTGGCGCCCATATCGTCTCAGGCAATGACTTGTACGGCGGTACTTTCCGGCTGTTCGACAAGGTGCGCCGGCGCAGTGCCGGGCATCGTTTCAGCTTCGTCGATCTGACTGACCTGGCGGCCTTCGAAGCGGCACTTGAGGATGACACGCGGATGGTCTGGGTCGAGACGCCGAGCAATCCTTTGCTGAGCCTCACTGACCTCGCCGCCGTCGCGCGCACCTGTCGCGAGCGAGGCATCATTTGTGTGGCCGACAATACGTTCGCCAGCCCATGGATACAGCGCCCGCTGGAGTTGGGTTTCGATATCGTGCTGCACTCGACGACCAAATACCTGAACGGTCACTCCGACGTGATCGGCGGTATCGCGGTGGTCGGGCAAAACGCAGAGCTGGCCGAGCGCCTGGGTTTTCTGCAGAACGCGGTGGGGGCTATCGCCGGGCCGTTCGACGCTTTTCTCACATTACGCGGCGTGAAGACCCTGGCGCTGCGCATGGAGCGCCACTGCAGCAACGCGCTGGAGCTGGCGCAATGGCTGGAGCGTCAGCCGCAGGTGGCGCGCGTTTACTATCCGGGCCTGCCATCGCACCCACAGCACGAACTGGCGCGGCGGCAGATGCGAGGATTCGGCGGCATGATTTCCCTCGACCTGAACAGTGACCTGGCGGGTGCCAAGCGTTTCCTTGAGAGTGTGCGAATTTTCGCCCTGGCTGAGAGCCTGGGCGGGGTGGAAAGCCTGATCGAGCACCCGGCGATCATGACCCATGCCAGCATCCCCGTCGAAACCCGGGCACAACTCGGCATCGGCGATGCGCTGGTGCGTTTGTCAGTGGGGGTTGAGGATGTCGAAGACCTGCGCGCTGATCTGGCTCAGGCCCTGATGCGGATCGGTTAAACGCAATCAATGTGGGAGCAGGCTCGTGTGGCGAGGGGGCTTGCCTGTGGCGAGGGGGCTTGCCCCCGTTGGGACGCGTAGCGGCCCCAAAAAAAACCACCACGTCTCTTCAGGTAAAACGCATCAACCGATTTTGCGACTGCTTCGCTGCCGAACGGGGGCAAGCCCCCTCGCCACAGGCAAGCTCTCTAGCCACAGGCCGCTCCCACAGGTTTTGTGGGACGCCGACCATCAGGCATAACTCCTGAGAGCCTCCGGCGGAATGAACGCCTCCAGCTCATCTTCAACAGCTTCAATGATTCGTTCTACATCCGCCGCATTCATGACCGTTGCGCAAGGAATGCCGGCAATGGCGATCATGGTTTCGCCACTGGCGCGGTCGAACAGCCGGGCAACCATACTGCCCGGCGCATCCATGGTCGCTTCGAAACCCATGGGATGAAAATGCCAGCGCATCAGCTGGCAGGCATTTGGAAAAGTGACTTTGCTGAAGGAACCTTTATTCATGTGTTGCCCACCTTAATCATCGAGCGCTTCCTTTAGCTCATGCCAGGAGGGAAGAACCTTCAATGGCTCAACCGGTTGACTGTCTTTAAAAGTAGCACCCGGATGTGAAAGTCATGTGGAATTTTTCAGTCCGTTTAGCGATTGGTTCATTTTTTTTTGACGCAGATCATGAGACACCGATTTTGTGGCGAAAGGCCAATATTGTCGGGGCATTCCACGGGGTCATTGAAGCCCGGCGAGAACTTCGGCAAGCTCGGTTTTTTCTCATTGAGTCCCTTATGCACGCCGATGATGATGGTCCGTTGCAAACCCAGGCCACGGGCGAGACAGTCATGCGTTACCACCTGCGCTGGAAACACCGGGATCTGGACGGCGTCATGGCGCTTTATCACCCGGACATTCAGTACAACGACTTTTTCCAGAACCGCGTGATGGGGCTGGATGAGTTACGCGAGTATGTGCGCGACAGCATGCCGCGCGATCCGGATGAAGCCCTGGAGCATTCGGACCGTATTCGCCTGGACGGCAACACGGCGTTTATTCAATACCGCATCACGCTTCGCGGCGGTGAAGGGTTGGTGTCGTTTCGGGCCAGCGAGGCCATTACCGTACGTGAGGGGCTGATCTGGCGGGTCAATGAATACGCCTCGCTCGTGCACGAACAAGCGTCCAGCAAAGCCGCCCGCAACTTGCGCCCGGCGGTCAGCCGACTCGGGCTGTCACCGCGGCAGCTGAGTTTCATGGCCGAGGATTTGCAACAGTATTTCCAGCGCCAGCAACCCTACCTGGATCCTGAACTCGACCTGCAACGGGTGGCGAAGGAGTGCGGGTACAGCCGCAATCAGATTTCCTACCTGCTGAATCAGGTGCTCGGCCAAAGCTTCTACCGTTACGTCAATCAAGCGCGGTTGCAGCATTTGCTTGCGGCACTGGACACCGTTACGCCGCCATTGCGCATCGACGAACTGGCCTTCGCGGCTGGCTTCAATTCGTTGTCGGCGTTTTACAGCTGTTTTCGCCGCCACACCGGCCTGTCGCCCAAGGCTTACGCCAAACAAATTTCTTTGCGTGCACGCGCGCAAGACAATCCATGAGCCCACGCACTAGGATCGACGCCATCGAAGTTTTGAGTGGCGGAGTCTTGCATGTCAGCGTGGCGCACGATCAGTTTGTGGATGGATCAACTCGACGAGCCATTGCTGGCGCGCCCGGCGTTGGAGCAGGATCTGGACGTCGACGTGGCCATCATTGGCGCCGGGTACACCGGGCTCTGGACAGCGTACTACCTCAAACGCCTGGCGCCGGAGCTGGACATTGCCATCGTCGAAGCCCAAACCGCCGGTTTTGGTGCTTCGGGCCGTAACGGCGGTTGGCTGATGGGCAACCTGCTGGGCGAAGATCGCTTGCTCGCCGATTTACCGGCCGAACGGCGCCGCGCCTCTTTCGAACTGCTGCACGGCATCCCTGATGAAGTAGCGATCGTGCTCGAACGAGAAGGCATCGACTGCGATTATCGCAAAGGCGGGGTGCTTTACTGTGCTGCGCGCTATCCAGAGCAGGAAGCCAGCCTGCGCCATTATCTGGACACGCTCTACCGCCAGGGGTTGACCGAAAGCGACTACCGTTGGCTCAGTCCTGAGCAATTGGCACAACAGATCAGAATTGCCAAACCTTATGGCGGTATCTATGCACCGCACGTCGCAACCCTTCACCCGGCAAAGTTGGTCCGGGGGCTGGCACGGACGGTGGAGCGCATGGGGGTCAACATTTATGAGAACAGCCCGGTCACTCAATGGCAGTCGGGCAGTTTGCGCACGGCCAAGGCTCAGGTTCGCAGCCGCTGGATCGTGCCGGCGGTAGAAGGGTATGCAGCCACATTGCCACCGTTGGACCGTTATCAGTTGCCGGTCCAGAGTTTGCTGGTGGCGACCGAACCACTGTCCGCCGCGAGCTGGAACGAAATCGGCCTCAGCCACGGTCAGGCCTTTAGTGAAAGCAGCCGACAAGTCACCTATGGCCAGCGTACGGCGGATAACCGCTTGGTGTTCGGTGCCCGTGGTGGCTATCAATTTGCTGGCAAGTTGCGCCATGACTTCGACCTGACCGCCAGTGAAGTGGAGTTGCGGCGCTACCTGTTCAGCGAACTTTTTCCGCAACTGAAGAACGTGCGAATTACCCATGCCTGGGGCGGCAACCTGGGCATGTCCCGGCGCTTCAAGCCGCACATGCTCTGTGATCAGGCCAGCGGCATCGCCTTGTCTGGCGGTTATGGCGGGGAGGGCGTCGGTGCCAGCAACCTCGGCGGGCGGACGCTGGCCGACCTGATTCTTCAGCGCGACACCGAGTTGGTCCGCCAGCCGTGGGTCATTCCTCAGGGCGGTCTCGACGCGCTCAAAGCCTGGGAACCGGAGCCCTGCCGCTGGTTGGGCTACAACGCGATCATCCGCAGCTTCGTCCACGAAGACCAGACCCTGGCCAACCCGACTACCGCGCCCTGGCGTCGAAAACTGGCCAGTCGGGTCGCGGGGTTCATGGAAGGTTTCATGCACTGAACGGCATTTTTCTCAATCGACAGGTACTCCGATGCCAATCACTCACTTCAAGAACACCGCAACCCTGACGCTGGAAGAGTCGACTCCGGTCGCCGTGCCATTGGGCGCGCCCGTGGCGGTGGCCTCGACCACCAGTGTCGAACGCGACGATGGTGTCGAAACCGGCATCTGGGAATGCACGCCCGGCCGCTGGCGCCGGCAGATCGTTGCCCAGGAATTCTGTCACTTCATTCAGGGCCGCTGCACCTTCACCCCGGACGACGGTGAAACCCTCTACATAGAAGCCGGCGATGCACTGATGTTGCCAGCCAACAGCCTCGGCATCTGGGACATCCAGGAAACCGTGCGCAAGACCTACGTTTTGATTTTTTGATCCTCTGATTGCCTGCCAACAACAACTCATACAGGAATCGACTCATGATCCGAAAGACACTGACGCTTGCTCCACTGGCGCTCGTCGCGACCTTCAGCCAGGCCGCCGAGACTGTCAAAATCTACAACTGGTCGGACTACATCGCCCCGGACACCACCAAGAACTTCCAGAAAGAAACCGGTATCGCCTTCAGTTACGACGTCTTCGACAGCAACGAAACCCTTGATGGCAAGTTGATGACCGGCACATCCGGGTATGACGTGGTGTTCCCGTCCAACCACTTCATGGCCCGACAGATTGAGGGCGGGGCTCTGAAAAAACTCGACAAGAGTCAGTTGCCCAACTGGAAAAACCTCAACCCGGTGCTGCTCAAGACGTTGCAGGCCAATGACCCGGGCAACGAGCATGGCTTCCCGTATTTGTGGGGCAGCACCGGCATCGGCTACAACGTTGCCAAGGTCAAGGCCGTGTTGGGCGACAACGCACCGGTGGACTCCTGGGACCTGATCTTCAAACCCGAGAACATGGCAAAGCTGCAAAAGTGCGGCGTCGCCATTCTCGACAACGGCCCCGAACTGTTGCCGGCGGCGTTGAACTACTTGGGGCTGCCACATCACAGCAAGAAGCCCGAGGACTATAAAAAGGCAGAAGCGCTGCTGATGAAAGTCCGGCCCTATGTCAGCTATTTCCACTCATCCAAATACACCAGCGACCTGGCCAACGGTGACATCTGCGTGGCCGTCGGCTTCTCTGGCGACATTATCCAAGCGGAAAACCGCGCCAAGGAAGCCAGGAATGGTGTCGACATTGGCTATTCAATCCCCAAGGAAGGCGCCGCCATCTGGTTCGACATGGTCGCCATGCCCGCCGGCGCTCCGGACGAGAAGGCCGGCTACGCCTTCATGAACTACCTGCTGCGCCCCGACGTCATGGCCGGCATCAGTAACTATGTGCACTACGCCAACGGCAACGAACAGGCCGACAGCCTGATCGACCCGGCCATCAAGAGCGACACCAAGGTTTATCCGAGCCCGGAGATGATGGGGAAATTGTTTGCGCTGGAGGCGATGCCGCTGAACATTGACCGGGTGCGGACGCGGGTGTGGAACAAGATCAGGACCGGTAGCTAAACGGAGAGGAACCTGTGGCGAGGGAG
>NZ_AKJB01000017.1:0-61120 GCF_000282555.1 Pseudomonas sp. GM102
TCCAGCACATCAACGTGGTGGGCAATACCGTCTTCACCGAAGAGCAATTGAGCGATCAATTCACCCTCAAGACCAGCAACTGGCTGTCGTTCTTCAAGAACGATGACAAGTACGCTCGTGAAAAACTCTCCGGTGACCTGGAGCGTCTGCGTTCCTACTATCTGGATCGCGGCTATATCAATATGGATATCACTTCGACCCAGGTGTCGATCACCCCGGACAAGAAACACGTCTATATCACCGTCAACGTCAACGAAGGCGAGAAGTACACCGTTCGTGACGTCAAGCTCAGCGGCGACCTGAAAGTGCCTGAAGACCAGGTCAAGTCCCTGCTGCTGGTTCAGAAAGGCCAGGTGTTCTCGCGCAAGCTGATGACCACCACGTCCGAACTGATCACCCGTCGCCTGGGCAACGAGGGTTACACCTTCGCCAACGTCAACGGCGTGCCGACCCCGCACAATGACGACCACACCGTCGACATCACGTTCGCTGTCGATCCGGGTAAACGTGCCTACGTGAACCGCATCAACTTCCGGGGCAACACCAAGACCGACGACAAAGTACTGCGCCGTGAGATGCGTCAGATGGAAGGCGGCTGGGCTTCAACCTACCTGATCGACCAGTCCAAGACGCGTCTGGAGCGTCTGGGCTTTTTCAAGGAAGTCAACGTCGAAACTCCAGCGGTAGCGGGTGTGGATGATCAGGTAGACGTGAACTACAGCGTTGAAGAGCAGGCGTCCGGTTCGATCACCGCCAGCGTCGGTTTCTCCCAGAGCTCCGGTCTGATCCTCGGTGGTTCGATCACCCAGAACAACTTTCTCGGCACCGGCAACTATGCCAGCCTGGGCCTGACTCGCTCGTCTTACCAAAGCAAGTACAACATCGGCTTCACCGACCCCTACTTCACGCCGGACGGCGTGAGCCTGGGCTACAACCTGTTCTACAACGCCACCGACTACAACGAATATTACGATGACGATTATTCGTACTATTCCATCAATAGCTATGGCGCCGGAACAACAGTCGGCTACCCGATCAATGAAACCTCAAGGCTGAGCTTCGGCGTGACGGTGCAACATGACAGCATCGAACCAGGCACCTACAGCGCCGATGAGATCTATGACTTCATCGAACGTGAAGGCAAAGAATTCAACAACCTCAAGGCTAACCTCGGTTGGTCGGAGTCGACCCTGAACCGCAGCGTACTGGCCACCCGCGGCCATTCGCAAAACCTGAACCTGATGCTGACAGTGCCCGGCAGCGACCTGAATTTCTACAAGCTCGACTACACTGGGCAAGCCTTCTTCTCGGTCACCGACGCCACCTCGCTGCGGTTCCATACCAAGCTCGGCTACGGCAACAGCTACGGCTCGACAGACGGCCTGCCGTTTTATGAAAACTACACCGCCGGAGGCGAAGGTTCGGTGCGCGGCTTCGAAAGCGGCACCCTCGGCCCACGCAACACTCCGGCCACTGGCACCTATGCCAGCGCCGGGCAGGCGTATTATTCCGACCGCGACACCGAATCGCTGGGCGGCAACATCCTCATCACCGGCGGCGTTGAATACCTGTTTCCGATGCCCTTCATCAAAGACAACAAATCCGTGCGCACTTCGGTGTTCTGGGACGTTGGCAGCGTCTACTCCAACAAATGCCACCTTAGCACCACCCAGGGTTGCGACGGGGTCGACCTCGACCAGATGGCCAGTTCGGTTGGGGTTGGGGTTACTTGGTATAGCCCGTTGGGGCCATTGAGCGCTAACGTGGCATTCCCGGTGCGCACACCCGAAAATGCTGATACACAGGTGTTTCAGTTTTCCTTGGGACAGACGTTTTGAGCTGAGCAATGCAGGCATGGATGCATGCATCTCAATGCATGCAGTTGAGGTATGGCCGTCGGTTTCATGAGCAAGCGGAGTTCGCTCGCCAAACGCGGCCTCCCCCATCATTCACCGCCCACATCCAATGCAATAAACCCGAATCCTATTTCGCCGTTATCACCGACAGCCTGGTAATCCCCGCCCGCTCGATCGAGGCCATCGCCCGCGCGACTTCACCATAATTCACCCCGTTGTCCGCCTGCAGCTGCACGCGCACATCGGGGTTTTTCGCCTTGGCCGCCTGCAGGTTGAACTCGAGCAGATCCGCCTGGATCTCGTCTTTGTTGATGAACACCTTGCCCTTGTCATCGATGCTCACCACCAGCGGGTCTTTCTGTTCCACCGGCGCCACCGACTCGGTCTTTGGCAGGTTGATCGGAATTGCGTTGGTCAGCAGCGGCGCGGTGACGATGAACACCACCAGCAGCACCAACATGACGTCCACCAGTGGCGTAACGTTGATCTCGCTGAGCACTTCATCGCTGTCTTGTGTGGAGAAGGCCATTTCAGGAGGCCTCCTTTATTTGCTGTCCAGCGACGGTCGCGCCGGATTTGCTCAGGACCGGGTGTAGCAGCACACGGAACGAATGCTTCTGCGCCAGGCTGTAGAAGTCATGGGCGAAGTCGTCGAGGTCGGCGGCGGTCAGCTTCAGGCGACGCAAAAAGTAGTTGTAGACCAGCACCGCGGGCACCGCGACGGCAATCCCGACACCGGTGGCGACGAGTGCGGCACCGATCGGGCCGGCCACGGTTTCAAGGCTCGCCGAGCCCGCTGCACTGATGCCTTTCAACGCCGACATGATCCCCCACACAGTGCCGAAAAGACCGATAAAGGGCGAGGTGCTGCCGATACTGGCGAGAATCGCCAGGCCACTTTCCAGCGAGCGACGTTCTCGCACGATCTGCTGGCGCAGGGCGCGTTCGAGACGGTCTTGATGGTTGATCGACTGACTGAGATCGGTGTTCTGGTTGTCGCTGACTTGAATCGCCGCATAACCGGCCAGCGCCACGCGTGCCGCCGCGCCGGGTTGGTTGTGAGCGAGTTCGGCTGCCGAGTCGAGGCTGGAGGCCGCCCAAAAGTGTTTATGGAATTTTCGATCCTGCGTCTTGAGCCGGGTGAACTGCACGCCCTTGAGCAAGGCAAGGCCCCAGGTGGCCACGGAAAAGAGGATCAACAGCCAGATGACGGTATGTTCGATGGACTCAAAGGGGGATGCGATCAGGTTCATGGTCAGGCTCTCCAACAAGGCAATGGATCAGTTGTAGCGATGCGCCTTTTGTCAGGTGGCCCGCGGTTCTATCGATGGGGTTGAGTTACTTGATTTTGAAGTCGATGGGCACGCTGACCCAGCCGTCCTGGGCAATATCGCCCTGCTTGGCCGGGACGAAACTCCAGCGCTTGACCGCAGCCAGTGCGGCGTCATCGAGTTGATCTCGGCCACTGCTTTTCTGGATCTGGATTTCACCGGGTTTGCCGCTGGCCAGGACATGCACCCGCAGCAGCACGGTGCCTTCCCAGCCGCGACGCATCGCCAGCGAGGGGTATTCCGGCGCCGGGTTCTTCAGGTAACCGGCGCTGGCGGACGCCGGGGTCACCGGTTTCGGCGCCGGCGGTGCTGGGGGTGCAGGCGTGGCGACCGGTTGTGGCGCCGCGGGCGGCGCCGGTGCTTGCTCTACCGCCTTGGCCACGGGTTTAGGCAGCGGTTTAACTACGGGTTTTGGTTTGGGAATGGGCTTGGGTGGCGGCGGTTTCACAGCCAGCTCATCTTCAACCGGCGGTGGTGGTTCGACCACGGGCTGGGGAATCGGCTCGGGCGGTGGCGGCATCACCACCGGTGGTGCCGGCTGCGAGAACTCGATAGTCATCGGCGGAATTTCCGGTGGCACCACTGGCAATGTCGGCGGCGGTGTCTGGTTGACCCAGACAATCACCGCGCCGTGCAACACCAAGGCAAACACCCCGAGCAAGACCCCTTCACGACGACTCAACACACGCTTGGGCGTGCTGTGCAGCCGCGACAGTGCCAGGGGTTCGCGGAAAACCCGGCCAAGGTCGAGCAGCTCGCCACCGGGTGCCGGGTGCCGAAACACCTCTAGGGCACTTGCAGCGCTCTGGACATTGCCCATTCATTGACTCCTGTAAACATTCAAATTGAACACGCGCCTGGACCCGGACTAACGTGCCGGCTCCGATTGCGTCAATGTCAAAGGCACCAGGGAAAACACTTGATCATCCGTCAGCTTTTGCACATCGACACGATGGGGGAAAATGTTCTTTTCCACGAACAAGTCATCGACTTGCTGTAGCGCCTGAACATCCCGTGGTTCGAGCGGCAACAGCGCTTCGTCACCCCAGCTGCGTAGTCGCTGCGAGACTTCCAGGGGAATATCGTTGACCTTGGCGAACACCCGCGCATATTCGTCGGGGTGTTGCCGGGCCCATTCGAAGGCCTTGGCGAAACGCTGCAACACGTCGCTAAGTGCTTTGCGCTTGAGTGGGTCGGTGAGCACTTCATCGGAAGCCGTGATGAAGGTCAGCCCGGTGTTGATCCCCTCGCCGCTGATCAGCACCCGTGCGCCCTGCTGCTCGGCAAATGCCTGATAGATACCGAAAGTGGCCCAGGCTTCGATCTTGCCGGCGTTGAATGCGGACAAGGCATCGGTCGGCAGGACGAACCCGACCTTGACGTCCTGTTCATCAACGCCCGCGTTGGCCAGCGCGCGAATCAACAGGTATTGGGAAATGCTGCCGCGGGCCGAAGACACCACGACATTGCGGCCTTTCAAATCGGCAACGGTGCGGATATCCGAATCGGCTGGAACCAGGATCGCAATGCCCCTTGATTGACTGCGCCGTACCGCGACGATGCGCAGTGGCGTGCCCCCGGTCGCGGCGGCAAGCACCGGGGTATCACCGGCCGGCGCCAGATCGACGGCACCGGCGCGCAAAGCTTCGAACAAGGGAGCGGCCCCCTGGAAGTTCGCCCATTCAACTTTGTAGTCGATGCCCTCCAACGCATTCGCCGCCTCGACCACGGTACGCAAGCCCTTGGCTTGATCGCCCAGAATCAGCTTCACGCCGGACAAGTCTGACTTGGCAGCGGATGAAGATTGAGGCGCAACCGTGTCACCGCAACCGCCGAGCAACAACGCGATGCTGGACAACAACACCAGCGCAGATTTCCGAACGAGGATCGGCATAACAGAACATTCCCGTATCAATGAATTGGAAGCTGCGTCAGCCATGGGCAAAACGCCGGACTGTGCTGTTCGTGAGCTGACGTTCAGCCACGGCAACGGTTTCCACTTCGACCCCCAACAAACTCAGCAAGCGCGCACGGATTTCCTGAAAACCCTCCTGACCGGTGTCTCGAGCTCGCGGCAGACCGATCGACAATTGTTCGGCGATCTTGCCGTTGGCCAGCACGATCACCCGGTCGGCCAGCAGGATGGCTTCGTCCACGTCATGGGTGACCAGCAGCACCGCCGGGTTGTGTTTGCGCCACAACTCGATGATCAGCCGATGCATGCGAATCCGCGTCAGTGCGTCGAGCGCGGCGAAGGGTTCGTCGAGCAGCAACAGCTTGGGTTCGCGCACCAGCCCACGGGCCAGTGCCACGCGTTGCGCTTCGCCACCGGAGAGCGTGGCCGGGTAAGCTTCAAGCCGATGGGCCAGTCCCACCTCCGTCAGAGCCTGCAGCGCACGAGCCTTGGCGTCCGGGGTGTGCAGACCGAGAATCACGTTCTTCCAGGCGCGCTTCCACGGCATCAATCGGGGCTCCTGAAATACCGCGGCCCGTGCCTTGGGCACCCGCAGCTGACCGCTGTCGATACTGTCCAGGCCGGCCAGGCTGCGCAGCAAGGTGGTCTTTCCCGAACCACTGGCCCCGAGCAGCGCGACGAATTCGCCCGGTGCGATGTCCAGGTCCAGGCCATCGATGACCCGTTGCTGGCCGAATTGGCGCACCACATTACGCAGTTGTACCGGTGCTTCTGACTGCAGGTTTTTTGCGGCGATAGTCGACATGTCAGTTCCTCACAAAAGATGGGCGCCAGGCCAGGGCAAAACGCTCCAGCGTGCGAATCAGTCCGTCGATCAATAAGCCGAGGACGCTGTAAATAAGCAGGCAGATAACGATCACGTCGGTGCGCATGAAGTCCCGCGCATCACTGGCCAGAAAACCGATACCGGCGGTGGTGTTGATCTGTTCGACGAACACCAGGGCCAGCCAGGAAATCCCCAGCGAGTAACGCAGGCCGACAAAGAATGAGGGTAAGGAGCCCGGCAGGATCACATGCCAGATCAACTCGCGACGACTCAGGCCCAGGGTGTTGGCGGCCTCGATCAATTTGGGGTCGATGTTGCGAATCCCGGCGAACAGGTTCAGGTACACCGGGAAGGTGGTACCGGTGACGATCAGCGCGATCTTGGTGAACTCGCCGATGCCGAACCAGAGGATGAACAACGGCACCAGCGCCAGGGAGGGAATGGTGCGCAACATCTGCATCGGCGAATCGAGGATGACCTCACCGCGCTTGGACAAACCGGTGATCAGTGCCGCGACGACGCCGACGCTGACGCCGATACTCAAGCCCAGCAGCGCGCGCTGCAGCGACACCAGCAAATGCTTGCCCAGCTCCCCGGAGACGATCATCGCCCAGAGGGTGCCGCCGATTTGCGAGGGTGCGGCGATGATCCGTTGTGGGATCAGGCCGAGCTGCGACGCCAGTTCCCACAAGAGCAGCAACGCAATCGGACTGAGCAAGCGCAGAAAGACTTCGGGGGTTCGCCAGTTGTATAGCCAGCCGGGGATCAGCTTCGACGCACCCTGGCTTTCAATAGCCTTGCTGACAGAAAACGAGCTACTAGTGCTCTGCGTATCGAAGGTCTTTTCGGTCATTAGGCTTCCTTCCTCATCAAGAATATGGCTTCGGATTCATGCTATTCGCATAAAAAACGCCAGTGAAATTCTTTTTGGGAATAACCTAATATGATTAAAAATCAGATAGAAAATAATCCAGATAAATTATTTGCATAATTAAACCGTGCAACGCACGTCCTGTGGCGGATGCATTCCTGACGCCGATTAAAATGCGCATTACTGATATCTTCAATTTTGTATGATTCATTTAATTAATAATTAACTTAGAACAAAACGGCATTTCACAGCCCTGCCCCACGGCGCCTATTTTCGACGTCACAGACCGACCCCCTGCCCGGTGGAGGCTTGAATCACGCCTATCCAAAGACAAGGAACTCAGCATGAGCATCGAATTTATCGGTTACATCGGTGGCCACCAATCCTCGGAAACCCAGCCGCGCAGCGGCCCGGTGTTGCAGCCCGAATATGTGGAGACCGTCGCCCGCGCCCATGAGGAAGCCGGTTTCGACCGTGCCCTTGTGGCGTTCCACTCCAACAGTCCGGACAGCACGCTGATTGCCTCCCACGCCGCCAGTGTGACGAAAAAGCTCAAGTTCCTGATTGCCCATCGACCGGGATTCGCCGCCCCTACCCTGGCCGCACGACAGTTCACCACCCTCGATGTGTTCAATGGTGGGCGCACTGCCGTGCACATCATCACCGGCGGCGATGATCGCGAATTGCGAGCCGATGGAAGCTACATCGGCAAAGACGAGCGCTACGCCCGCACCGATGAATACCTCGACGTGCTACGTCAGGAATGGACCGGCGAAAATCCCTTCGACTATCAGGGCAAGTACTACCAGGTCGAGGGTGCGCACTCGCAAGTGAAGTCGCCACAACAGCCACACATACCGCTGTATTTTGGTGGCTCATCGGCGGCGGCCATCGCGGTGGCGGGTAAGCATGCGGACGTTTACGCGCTGTGGGGCGAAACCTGCGAACAGGTGCGCGAAGTGGTGAATCAGGTGCGCGCCGAGGCGGCCAAACATGGGCGCAGCATTCGTTTCAGCCTGTCGTTGCGACCGATTCTGGCCGACACCGAAGCGCAAGCCTGGGAACGTGCCGAGCGCATCCTGCAACAAGCCACAGCATTGGCCGAACAAAACGGTTTTGTTCGTCGCGAACCACCGAACGAAGGCTCCCGACGCTTGCTGGCGGCCGCAGCCCAAGGCTCGCGTCTGGATAAGCGCCTGTGGACCGGAATCGCCGGCCTGCTCGGCGCACAAGGCAATTCGACCTCGCTGGTCGGCACCCCGGAACAAGTCGCCGAAGCCCTGCTCGACTACTACGACCTGGGCATCACCACGTTCCTGATCCGCGGCTTTGACCCACTCAACGATGCCATCGATTATGGCAAGCGCCTGATCCCGCTGACCCGTCAACTGGTGGCCGAACGTGAACGGCAAGCGGCGGAAAAAGTCGCGTAAAGCACTGCGCATGTAGGGTGTTCGCAAGGATTGTGTTCACCACCAATCCCTGTAGGAGCAAAGCTTGCTCGCGAAGACGGCGGCACATTCAACAGAGATGTTGACTGACAGACCGTTTTCGCGAGCAAGCTTCGCTCCTACATTTTGATCGGCAGTGATCGCAAGTTTGGTGTCTGACACATCACCTCTGTATTCACCTGGGATATCTGGCTCAGTTCTTGTAATCGGTATCACTGCGCTCCAACTGTCGAATCAGCGCATCCCAGTGCCGCGCAACACCCGGCCCGTCACCACTTTTGAACACCTCGGCCTGCTTCTCGACCTTGGCCACCACCTCGGCCGGCGGGAAGATCAGCTCGGCATTGCCACCGGCCTGCGCCGCGATCTGAATGTTGCAGGCACGTTCCAGGCCGTGCAGTTGCTGGAAGGCGTGTTCAACGCTGACACCGGCGGTCAGCAGTCCGTGGTTGCGCAGGATCAGCACACTTTTGTCCCCCAGATCCGCCACCAGCCGTTCACGCTCGTCCAGATCCAGGGCGATGCCTTCGTAACCGTGATAGGCCACCCGCCCGGAAAAACCGATGGAATGCTGCGAGATCGGCAACAGCCCGTCGCGCTGCGCCGATACCGCGATGCCGTCGCGGGTGTGGGTATGCAGGACCGCTTGCAGGTCGGGACGCGCACCGTGAATGGCGCTGTGGATCACATACCCGGCGTAGTTGATGCCCAGGCCGGTCGGGTCATCGACGATGGTGCCGTCGATGTCGACCTTGACCAGGTTGGACGCAGTAATTTCATCGAACAACAACCCGAAGGCATTGATCAGGAAATGTTCCTCAGGCCCCGGCACCCGCGCGGAAAAGTGCGTGTAGATGTGGTCAGTCCACTTGAACAACGCCGCCAACCGATAGGCTGCGGCCAGTTTGACCCGCACTTCCCATTCTTCGGGAGTGACGCGCTGACGAACATTTTTCGAGACGCTGGATAACGGGCTGACGCTGCTCATGGCAAAACTTCCTGGATGGCCTTAAGGATTTCCAGCCAGCCTAGGGGATGCCAAAAAATAATAAAAAGCACATTTTAATCTAAGCTAATTATCATTTTTTTTTATGTCTTCAGTTGCTGATCATGCCGCGTTCTTGATCTTCTGCAGCGACCCGGCGACCAGTTTGCCAAAGGCATCGACCGGCCCTTGCAGGTTGCCGAGAAAGTGCGGGTAGATCAGCCACAGGTCCATCAGCGGTTTGAAATCCTTGAGCGGCATCACCGCCAACTGATCGAAATGCGCACTGCGCTCCAGCAACGGACGCGGCACCAGCCCGAGCCCCAGACCGTCGGCGACCAGGCCCAACTGCAATTCAGTACCGAAGGTTTCCAGATTGACCCTCAGAGCCAGCCCCTGGTCAGACAAGGTTCGTTGCAACCCGGCGCGAAAACCGCAGCCGTCAGGGTTGAGAATCCAGCCACTCTGGTAAACGTCGGCGAGTTTGCACGCACGCTTGGACACTTGCGCCTTGGCGCAGACCACCACCAGTTCCATCTTGCCGATGGACTCACCGACGATGTTGTCCGGAAAAATCTTGCCCGCCGGGAACAGCGCCGCCGCGGCGTCCAGTTCACCGCGTTCGATCTTGCCGACCAGTTGACTGCCCCACCCTGTTGCAACCTGCGCGCGCAATTCGGGGTATTCGACGCGCAGATGCTTGAGGGCATCGAGCAGCACCACATCGCCGATGGTTTGCGGAACGCCCAGGCGCAACAGCCCGGTGGGCGGCGCATCGGTGGCCACGAGTTCGCGCAACGCGTCCATTTCCCGCAGGATCAAACGGCACTGTTCGTACACCCGCGTGCCAATCAACGTGGGCTTGAGCGGCTTGGTGTTGCGGTCGAAAAGCTCCACGCCCAACGCCTGCTCGAAGTTCTGCACACGCCGGGTAATCGCCGGCTGGGTCAATTGCAGCGACTCGGCCGCATGGCTGATGGACTGGCAACGAATCACTTCGACGAAGGCATCGATATCATCAATTTTCATTTGGCCCGCACATAGAGAACAGTCAATAAGATGTCTGAAAAGCATAGTTCTATTGCTGGAGTCTGGATAGCCCGGAGCGCTCCCTGGCTCCTATCGATAACGTATAACGCTATTCAATCGAGTTCTTAATTCCTTTCAGCTATAACCTAATCATTAAAAAATAGCATATTAAGAACAATCATTATGCTTAGATAATCACAACAACCTTCGAAACGAACGATGGAATCGCCATGACCCAGGCCCGACACCCAGAGAGACTCAGAGCATTCATAGGCGCCTTGGCTGAACTGATCGACAGCCACCCGCGCGAGGGTGACCTGCTGCATCGCGGAGGCCAGCTGCTCGGCCAATTGGTCAGCCACGACGACTGGCTGCCAGAAGACTTTGCCCGCCCCGATCCGCAGCGTTATCAGCAATACCTGTTGCATGCCGATTCACGACAGCGCTTCAGCGTCGTCAGTTTTGTCTGGGGGCCGGGGCAACGCACGCCAATCCACGATCATCGGGTCTGGGGCCTGATCGGCATGTTGCGCGGTGCCGAATATTCCCAAGGTTTCGCCCGCCACACCGACGGCACGCTGGTGGCCGAGGGCAACCTGACTCAGCTGCAACCCGGCCAGGTCGAAGCGGTGTCGCCCAAGATTGGCGACATTCATCAAGTCAGCAATGCCTTTGATGATCAGGTGTCCATCAGCATCCATGTCTATGGCGCCAACATAGGCGCCGTGCGCCGCGCGGTGTATCAGCCCGACGGCAGCGAAAAACTGTTTATCTCCGGTTATTCCAACGCCTTTCTCCCCAACATCTGGGATCTGTCCAAAGAGAGCCAAGCCTTATGAGTACAAGCCCTGTAAAAAAAGAGCTGATCCGCTCCTTCACCGAGATTCGAAAGGCACTGTTGAACAAAGAAGAACTAGCCCTCGTCGATGTGCGTGAAGAAGCGCCCTTCGCTGAGGCGCACCCGTTGTTCGCCGCCAACATTCCACTGTCCAGGCTTGAGCTGGAGGTGTACTCGCGGATCCCGCGGCTGGATACCCCGGTGACCGTCTACGACAACGGCGAAGGCCTCGCACAGATCGCCGCTCAGCGCTTGCAAGAGCTCGGCTACATCAATGTCGGCTTGCTGGAGGGTGGCCTGGACGGTTGGCGCCGTGCCGGTGGCGAGCTGTTTATCGACGTCAACGTGCCGAGCAAAGCCTTTGGCGAACTGGTGGAGAGCCAGCGTCACACGCCATCCCTGGCGGCGGAAGAAGTGCAGGCACTGCTCGACAGCGAAGCCGATGTGGTGGTGCTCGACGCCCGGCGCTTCGATGAATATCAAACCATGAGCATTCCCACCGGCATCAGCGTTCCGGGCGCGGAGCTGGTATTGCGTGTCCGAGAACTGGCGCCGGACCCGGCAACGCGGATCATCGTCAACTGCGCCGGTCGCACCCGCAGCATCATCGGCACTCAGTCGTTGATCAATTCCGGTATCGCCAACCCGGTTTCAGCCTTGCGCAACGGCACCATCGGCTGGACCCTGGCCGGTCAAAAACTGCAACACGGCCAGTCGCGCCGTTTTGCGCCGACCAGCGAAGAACACCGACACATCGCCGCCCAGGATGCCCGTCGCGTTGCCGACAAAGCCCTCGTCGGCCGTGCAACTCTGACCGACTTGCAAGGCTGGCAACAAGAAGCAACCCGCAGCACTTACCTGTTCGACGTCCGCACCCCGGAAGAATTTGAAACCGGCCACCTGCCCTCGGCCCGCTCGACACCGGGCGGCCAACTGGTGCAGGAAACCGATCACTTTGCCAGCGTGCGCGGTGCGCGCCTGGTACTGGTCGATGACGATGGCGTGAGGGCCAACATGTCCGCGTCCTGGCTTTCGCAATTGGGGTGGGAGGTGCATGTGCTGGATGACGTGCAGCCTGCGCATTTCAGCGAGAAAGGTGCCTGGCAGGCGCCGGTCCCCACGCCGCAGCAAGCCGAGGAAATCAGCCCCGAAACCCTGGCCGAATGGCTGACCCATGGCGACAGTGTGGTGCTGGATTTCACCAGCAGCGCCAACTACGTCAAACGCCATATCCCCGGTGCATGGTGGGCACTGCGCGGGCAATTGCGCGAAGCGCTGGCCAACGTACCGGCCGCACAACGCTACGTGCTGACCTGTGGCAGCAGCCAATTGGCACGGCTGGCTGTCGCTGATGTCGAGGCCCTGACCGGCAAACCCGTGTTCCTGCTCAAGGGCGGCACGGCCAGCTGGATCGCTGCGCAACTGCCACTGCAAGACGGTGAAACTCATCTGGCTTCACCGCGCATTGATCGCTATCGCCGCCCCTATGAAGGCACCGACAGTCCTCGCGAAGCAATGCAAGCCTATCTGGACTGGGAATATGGATTGGTGGCGCAACTGGCCCGCGACGCCACCCATGGCTTTTTTGTGATCTGAGCCCTTAAGGCTTCTGCGCCGTATACCGGGCAGCGCCACTTGATACGCCCAACGTTGAATTCAGCCCGACCCCTTTCTCCAGGCGGAGGTGACATGAAGCATCAAGTCCCGCCTGGAGCATGCTGCTATGAGTTTCACCCAGCCGTTCAAACATCTGCTGATCGCCACCGTCCTCACCTTTGGCGCCGTCACTCACGCCGCCGACCTGCAACCGCTGTTGGTGGCCAATCAAAAGTCCACGATCAAGGTACTGCTGGAGGTCTCCGGTGAACTGAAAAATGTGCCCTACCAGATCCAGTTCTCCGAGTTCCCCGCCGCCGCGCCGTTAGGTGAAGCGTTGAACGCTGGAGCGGTAGACATCGGCGCCCTGGGCGATGCGCCTTATGTGTTCGCCCTCGGCGCCGGTGCGCCGCTCAAAGTGGTCAGCATCATTCATGCCGAGGGGCGCAATACCACTGCCATTCTTGTGCCCAAGGATTCACCGATCAAGGATGTCTCAGGCCTCAAGGGCAAGCGCATCGTCACCACACGCGGCTCGATCGGGCATTACCTGGCCATCAAGGCCCTGCGCGGCGCCGGCCTGAGCACCCAGGATGTGCAGTTCGTTTTCCTGCTGCCCAGCGAGTCAAGACTGGTGCTGGATAACGGCACCGCGGATGCCTGGTCCACGTGGGATCCCTACACCACCGTCGTCACCTCTCAGAGTCAGGCCAAGATCCTGGTCAGCGGCAGCAACCTGCTGAGCAATCACCTTTATCTCGCAGCCACCGACAAGGCCATCGTCGATAAGCGCCAGCAACTGGACGACTTCGTCGCCCGGGTCGACCGGGCCTACCGCTGGAGCAACGAGCACCCCAATGAGTACGCCGCCGCCCAGGCCAAAATCACCGGCCTGCCCCTGGCGGTGCATGTGGCCGTGGCCAAGGCGACCCACATGCAACCGGTGGTGATTGACGACACGGTCGTCAGCGGCTTGCAGGCCACCGCCGATATCTATCAGGAAGAAGGCTTGCTGACCCGACACATCGACGTCTCCCAAGGCTTCGACAAGAGCTTCAACACCAAACGTCCCCCACTTACCCAGGCTTCGCGCTAAAGGAGTAGAACCATGAGCAAACAACGCCAACTCAAACTCGGGGCGATGATCCATGGCGTCGGCCATGGTTGGGGCGAATGGCGCCACCCGCAAGCCCTGCCCAATGCCAGCGTGAATTTCGGTTTCTATCAGCAGCAAACGCAACTGGCCGAAGCGGCGAAGTTCGACTTCGTGTTTATCGCCGACAGCCTGCACATCCATGAGAAGTCGAGCCCGCACTACCTCAATCGCTTCGAGCCGCTGACCATCCTCTCGGCGCTGGCCGCGACCACTCGCCATATCGGCCTGGTAGCAACCGTCACCGTCAGTTACACCGAACCGTTCCAGGTGGCGCGCCAGTTTGCGTCCCTGGACCACATCAGCGGCGGTCGTGCCGGCTGGAACGTGGTGACCTCCTGGCTCAGCGGCACCGCCGATAATTTCGGCAAGGCCGAGCACCCGCCCCATGCGGTGCGCTACCGCATCGCCAAGGAGCATGTGAATGTGGTCAAGGGGTTGTGGGACTCCTGGGAAGACGACGCCTTCGCCTACAACAAGCAAAGCGGCGAGTTTTTCACCCCCGGCAAACTGCATGCGCTGGCGCACAAAGGTGAATTTTTCTCGGTAAAAGGCCCGCTCAACATCGCCCGCTCCCGGCAAGGTCAGCCAGTGATTTTCCAGGCCGGCACCTCTGAGGACGGACGTAATTTCGCCGCTGCGAATTCCGATGCGATTTTCGTCAGCCCCGAGGGGTTCGACGAAGCACGCGCCTACTATCAGGACCTGAAAAAGCGCGCCAGCGGCTTCGGCCGGGATGCACAAAAGCTGTCGATCCTGCCGGGCATCCGTCCGATCGTTGGCCGCGATGAAGCAGAAGTTGAAAGCCGCTATCAGCAAGCGGTGGAACTGGTGAGTATTGAGGATGCGATCGTCGCCCTCGGCAGGCCGTTCAATGACCATGATTTCAGTCAGTACCCATTGGATGCGCCATTCCCCGAGCTGGGTGACTTAGGCTCCAATAGCCAGAAAGGCGGCTCGGACCGGATCAAACAACTGGCCAAAGACGAAGGCCTGACCTTGCGCGAAGTGGCCCTGCGTTTCTCCCGGCCACGGCGCGATTTCGTCGGCACGCCTGAGCAGGTTGCCGATGCCATTCAAATTTGGTTCGAAGAAGGCGCATCTGACGGTTTCATCATTAATTCGGTGCTGCCGGACGGTCTGCAATATTTCACCGAACTCGTCGTGCCGGTGCTGCAACAGCGCGGTCTGTTTCGCGATGAATACAGCGGCACGACCCTGCGCGACAACCTTGGACTTGAGGCACCCGCCAACCGTTACACAACCGCCCAGGCTCACCCGAAGAGCGAGGCACTGGCATGAGCGAATCCTTTAATCGCCTGCCGGGGCAGTTCAATCGTCGCGGCTTCCTGACGGCCAGTTCACTCGCCCTCGGGGCGCTGGGGCTGTCCTCGATGGGATTGGCTTCGCGTGCGTTCGCGCAAAACACCTCGCTTTCGGACCTGACCCTGGGCGTCGCCACTTATCGCGGCCAGGAATCGTATTTCACCGAAGACGCCGGCACCGCTAACCGCCCTTACAAAGTCGATTACGCGGAATTTGCCGGCGGCAACCTGATCGTCGAAGCGCTGGCCTCGGGCAGCCTGGACATCGGCTCCATGAGCGAGATCCCACCGATCTTCTCTATCCAGAGCCATCGCCAACCGCGACTCATCGCAGTGATACAAGGCGACGTGAACAACCAGGTGTTCCTGATTCCCAAGGACTCGAAACTCGAATCGGTCGGGCAGTTGCGCGGCAAACGGGTCGGGTACGTGCGCTCGACCACCTCGCATTACTTTCTGATCAAGGCACTGAAAGAACAGGGCCTGACGATGAACGACATCACGGCGGTAGCGCTCACGCCGCAGGATGGTTTCAGTGCTTTCCAGAGCGGTCAGCTCGATGCCTGGGTGATTTATGGGGTGTTTATCCAGTTGGCGAAATTCCGCAGTGGCGCCCGGGTGTTGAAAACCGCTGAGGGTTATTTGTCCGGCAACTACTTGATGGCAGCGCGCCCCGCGGCCCTCGAAGACCCGCTGCGCAAACAAGCGATTCAGGACTACTTGCAGCGTACGGCGCGCACGCTGGAATGGATCAATAACAACCCCGAACCCTGGGCCGTCAAATCCGCGCAGCTACTGGGCGTCGACAAAGCGGTGTTTCTCGACATGTACAACAGCCGCAGCCAGCCGTGGAAAGTCATCGAGGTGGACGACCAGGCGATAGCCTCGCAACAGGAGGTCGCGGATTTGTTCTTCGCTGCGGGTGTGTTGAGCGAACGGTTGGATGTCAGTCCGTTGTGGGACCGGCAGTTCAAGTTGTTGCCGATATGAGCCCTAAAGTCGACTTCTACCTGTGGCGAGGGAGCTTGCTCCCGCTCGGCTGCGAAGCAGTCGCAAAACGGTTTGCCGGAATCACCGCAGTGCCTGGATTCGGGGCCGCTTCGCGACCCAGCGGGAGCAAGCTCCCTCGCCACAGTTGGTTACGGTGGCCACCAACCACTGCTGTTCACACTTTTTGATCGAGTGAATCCACCATGAGTCTTTCTTCTCAACATCCGCCCTTGCTGCGATCGGTAGAGGCGGCGAACTTCGAAGCCTTGCTGGAAACCATCGGCGCACAACTCAGCGCCACGGCGCACCTTTATGACAAAAGCGGCGCCTTCCCCCAGGACAATTTCAAGCTGCTGCAGGAGCACGGCCTGGTCGCGCTGACCGTGCCCAAAGCCCTCGGCGGCGGTGGCGCGAATCTGGCCCAGGCGCGCAAGGCGATCAGCGCAATCGCCAAGGGTGAACCCTCGACGGCGTTGATCCTGGTGATGCAGTACATCCAGCACGCGCGCCTGCAAGACAGTAAAACCTGGCCCGAAGCATTGCGCCTGCAAGTGGCGCAGGACGCCGTCCAGCAAGGCGCGTTGATCAACGCCCTGCGGGTCGAGCCCGACCTCGGCACCCCGGCTCGCGGTGGTTTGCCAGCGACCGTTGCCCGGCGCACCTCTGCCGGTTGGCGCATCAGTGGCCGAAAAATCTACTCCACCGGCAGTCATGGCCTGACATGGTTCAGCGTCTGGGCGCGCAGCACCGATGAAGATCCGCTGGTCGGTGCCTGGCTGGTGCACAAGGACACACCCGGCATCAGCATCATCGAGGATTGGGACCATCTGGGTATGCGCGCCACGTGCAGCCACGAAGTGGTGTTCGACAATGTGCTGGTGCCGCTGGATCATGCCGTCAGCGTCAGCCCCTGGAGCGCGCCGCAACCCGAACTCGATGGCGACGGCTTCCTGTGGATGTCGGTGTTGCTCTCGTCGGTTTACGACGGCATCGCCCAAGCCGCTCGCGACTGGTTGGTGGGTTGGCTGGAACAACGCAAGCCATCCAACCTCGGCGCGGCGCTCTCCACCCTGCCGCGCTTCCAGGAAACCGTCGGGCACATCGACACGCTGTTGTTCGCCAACCGCAGCCTGCTGGATGCCGCCGCCGAAGGTCGCACGCCAGCCAGTAACGCCGCGCAACTGAAATACCTGGTGACCGGCAACGCCATCCGCGCCGTTGAGTTGGCCATCGAGGCGTCTGGCAACCCCGGCCTGTCCCGCACGAATCCGCTGCAACGGCATTACCGCGATGTGCTGTGCAGCCGTGTTCACACGCCGCAGAACGATGCCGTGCTGCAAGGCGTCGGCAAAGCGGTCTTCGCCCAGCACCAGCCAAAGGAACGCCCATGAGCCAGCTCATTATCGCCAGCCAACTGGATGAAGACTTCAACGATGTGATTCGTCAGCGCCTCGCACACACGCATCCTGACGCCCGGTTAATCGACGTGCCGAGTGGCGTCCCCAGCGACCTGCCGACTGAAGTCAGTATTTTGCTGGCGCGGCCGATCAATGTTCGCGGCTATCTGGCACCGGACACACCGCCGCCGGGTTGGCCCTACGGCTTGAAGTGGGTTCAGGTGGTGTCTTCCGGCATCGACTTCTACCCTCAATGGCTGTTCAACGGCCCGCCGGTGAGCACTTCGCGCGGCAGTGCTGCCGAGAACATCGCCGAATTCGCTTTGGCCGCGATATTCGCTGCTGCCAAGCGTCTGCCGGACATTTGGGTGCATGACTCGCAATGGAATTTCACCGCACTGACGCCGCTCAAGGGCACCACCTTAGGGATTCTCGGCTTCGGTGCGATTGGCCGCAGCCTGGCGAACAAGGCCCACGCCTTGGGCATCAATGTGCTGGCGTTGCGTCAGAGTCAGACGCCGTTCGAGGTGGAAGGCGTCGAAGCCGCGCGCGATATCCATGACCTGTTTGCCCGTTCCGACCATCTGGTGCTGGCCGCGCCGTTGACCGGTGCGACCCGGCATATCGTCAACAGCGCGGTGCTCGCCAGCGCCAAACCCGGCCTGCACCTGATCAACATCGCCCGCGGCGGTCTGCTGGATCACGGGGCGTTGCTTGAAGCACTGGACAGCGCAACGATCGGCCTGGCTTCGCTGGACGTCACCGATCCCGAGCCACTGCCGGACGGACATCCGTTCTACACCCATCCACGGGTGCGCTTGTCACCCCATACCTCGGCGATTTCCACCAACAGTGGCCATGAGATAGCTGACAGTTTCCTGGCCAATCTTGAGCGTTATCTCAACGGTTTGGCGCTGGAGAATCAGGCAGACGTACAACGCGGGTATTGAATCCAGCCGAACCACCGTCATCGCGGGCAAGCCTCGCTCCTGTAGGAGCGAGGCTTGCCCGCGAATGCGTTTTAACCGCCCACATCAACATCAGTTTTACGCATCTCTATACAACACTTAATGCCTATTTTTTATAATTAACTTATAACCAATCGGACTTTTACAGCGCCGTATTATACAAATACTGTTACAACCATCACCGACCCCTGACCAGGTGGAGGCCCACGGAACTGCACGTTTTTCCGGCCGACACCATTCCACGGTCAACTGCCACACCCAAATCCGAAACCGGCTCAAGCCCCCCGCCGCCATGGCTTTCGAAACATGGCCCCGGCAACGCTTTGCCCAAAAAAACATAACGACGCCAACGCTGCGCTTACACACTTGGGGTTCACCATGCACAACACCTTCACTGCAAACCGTTTGACGCTGGCCGTGTCGCTGGCGATGTTCGGGTTGTCGGCCCACGCCGAAGAAAACACCATGGATGGTGCCCTCCCCGTTGTCACAGTCACCGCCGAACACCACAGCGAAGACCTGCAAAAAACCCCGCTGGCGATTTCCGCGTTCGACGAAAAAGCCCTGGAAGACAAGCAGATCAAAAGCATCCGCGACCTCTCCGGGCAGGTGCCGAACCTGACCCTGAGTCGCCAGTCGATCTCCTACAGCGCCCAGACCTACGGGATTCGTGGCATCGGCGAAACCGATCCGATCCAGGAAGCCGCCGTCGCGGTGTACGCCGATGACCTGTACATCCCGCGGGCGATTTCCTCGATGCTCGACTTCAACGACGTCGAGCGCGTCGAAGTGTTGCGCGGCCCGCAAGGCACGCTGTATGGACGCAACAGCAGCGCCGGCGCGATCCGCGTGATCACCCGTGATCCGACCCAGGAAACCCGGGGCTTCTTCGAGCTCGGCGCCGGCAATTACAACGCGCAGAACGGCCGATTGCTGATCAGTGGTCCGCTGGTGGACAACGCGTTGTTCGGCAGTTTTTCGGCGATTCGCCTGACCCGTGACGGCACGGTCTCCAACCCGACCCGCGGCGAGGATGTGAACAACGTCGACATCCAGTCCTACCGCGGCAAGTTGCGCTTCAACCCGATCGATTCGCCGTGGGATGTGCAACTGACTCTGGCCGGCACCTTCGACCGTGGCGACACCACCAGCTACACGCCGTTTGATGCCGACGGCCACTTCGATAAATTCAAGAGCTACAGCAGCCTCAATCCGAAGAACCGACTCGACCAAGGCAGCTCGGTACTGCGCGCAATCTACGCCATCGACGACCACTTGAACTTCAAATCGGTGACCGCTTATTCGGCGTTCAACCAGCCGGTGGACTATGACAATTCGGGCCAGGCAGCATTGATCCAGCAAAACCTGATCACCTACAAGCAGGACTACGCTACCCAGGAATTCCAGCTCAACGGCGACTACGACAAATTCAGCTTCAGCACCGGCCTGTACCTGTACCGCGAAAAATTCGAAGCCGACCGCGACAACCTCACCTATTCCGTGGCGCGCAATCGGGTGATTGGCCAGGGTCAATACAGCACGACCAACACTGAAAGCTACGCGTTGTACGGCCAGGGCAGTTACAAGATCACCCCGCAGTTGTCGCTGATCGCCGGGCTGCGCTTCACCCGCGAACACAAGAACTTCGACTACACCAACTACGCGATTAACACTAACCGGCAGATCACCGGGACCAACTTCAGCGCCAATTCGAGCAAATCGTGGCAGTCCACCAGCCCCAAACTCGGCTTCGAATACGCCTGGACGCCGCACCTCAATCAGTACGCCTACGTCGCCAAAGGGTTCAAGGCCGGCGGCTACGACAACCGTGCGCCAACCCGGGCCGCGGCTGAGCAAGCGTTCTCGCCGGAAGACGTGACGACCTGGGAAACCGGCTTCAAGGGTGACTTCTTCGACCAGCGCCTGCGGGCCAACCTCGCGCTGTTCTACAACGACTACAAGGATTTGCAGACCAACGCCTACGACCCGGCGCTGGGTGTCAGCCTGCGGACCAACGTCGGCCAGGCACACACCTATGGCGTAGAACTGGAAACCCTGACTGCGCTGACCCGTGATCTGCAACTGACCGCCAATGTCGGCTACCTGGAAAGCCAGTACGACGACTTCGAAAATGCCAGCGGCGCCGGTGTCGATGCCAACGGCAAGCAGTTGGTGTTCTCGCCGCGCTGGAACGCCAGCGTCGGCCTCAACTACACCATCCCGGCCGGACTGCCCGGTACCTGGCTGGCGGGCACCGATGCGCAGTTCCAGACCAAGTCCTACGCCAACGCGCTCAACGACGACGTCCAGGAAATTCCCCAGCAGACCTTCTGGAACGCCAACACCCGTTACCTCTCCGGCGACGGTCACTGGACCACCACGCTGGCCGTGAAAAACCTGCTCGATCGCGCCTACCCGCAATCGGTCGGCTACGTGCCCTCCAGCGGCGCCCGCTTCTACTCCATCAACGACCCGCGAACCCTCTTGTTGTCCGTGCGCTACGACCTCTGATCCCTGACGCGCCCCTACACCGGATTCCTTACCGCTTGAATGCAAGGAGCACCACGATGGCTGTTACCCGTAGAGAACTGATTTCCCGTATTGCCGCCGTCGGTGGCTATTCCGCCGCTGTCAGCGCCCTCGGTGCATTGGGGCTCACGCCTCAGGCCGTGGCGGCAACATTCAATCCGCTGCAACTGGGCAGCAGTGGCAAAGGCAAGCACGTGGTGGTGGTCGGTGCCGGTATATCCGGCCTGGTCAGCGCCTACGAGCTGCGCAAGGCTGGCTTCACCGTGACCATTCTCGAAGCGCGCGAGCGAGTGGGTGGACGCAACTGGACTCTACGGCGCGGCACCAAGGTCGATTTCGACGATGGCATCAGCCAGACCGTCGACTTCGATGACGGGCAGTTTTTCAACGCCGGTCCCGCGCGTATTCCCAGCCATCACCAGACGATCCTCGGCTACTGCCGCGAACTGGGTGTCGAGCTGCAAGTGCTGGTCAACAGCAGCCGCAATGCGCTGGCCTTGCCCGACCCGACCAAACCGGCGTTCCAGTTACGCCAGGCGGTCAACGACACCCGCGGCCAACTGTCTGAATTGCTGGCGCGCACCGTCAGCCGCAAGGCCCTGGACCAGGACTTGAGCGTCGATGATCGCAAGGCGCTGCTCAATTTCCTCAAGGTCTATGGCGATCTCAACGCCGACTTCAAATACAAGGGCTCGGTGCGCTCGGGATACACCCGCATTCCAGGTGCCGGCGATCAAACCGGCATCACCCGTGCACCGCTGGAGCTACAGACCCTGCTCAATCCCAAGCTCTGGGGCGCGTTGGTGTTCGATGAAATCCCGGAGTTTTCCTCGACCATGTTCCAACCGGTTGGCGGTATGGACCGAATTCCCTACGCGTTCTACGACAAGCTCAAGGATACGGTGCGTTTCAACGCCGAGGTCAGCGACATTCAGACCTCCGAAAACGGCAGCCGCATCACCTACCGGGACCGCAAGACCGGCACCACCCAGACGCTGAGCGCCGATTACGCCATCGTCACGGTCCCCCTGCCGTTGCTGGCCAAGCTGCCGAGTAACTTCAGTGCGCCGTTCAAGCAAGCGATTCTCAGCGCGCAAAGCGATCAGGCGAACAAAGTGGCCTGGCAGTCGCCGCGTTTCTGGGAAACCGACTTCAACATCTACGGCGGATTGTCGTACCTGGACCATGAAGTCAAAGGTTTGTGGTACCCCAGCGACCGGTTGAACAGCGCCCAGGGGATTCTGGTCGCGGCCTACAACACCAGCGAATCGGCCCAGGCCTTTAGCAAGAAATCCCTCGCCGAACAGTTCGCCTCCTCGCGGCAAGCCGTCGAACTGCTGCACCCCGGCCACAGCACCAAGCTGCAAAAACCAGTGGCCATCAACTGGGCCAAGGTGCCTTTCAGCAAAGGCCCGTGGATCGTCAACGACGAGGTCGGCGAGAGCGCTTATCAGATCCTCAACGAGCCTCAGGGCCGCACGTACCTGGCCAGCGACGCCCTCGCCCATGGCGGCGTCGGCATCTGGCAGAACAGCGCCGCCGACTCGGCGCGACGCATCGTTTCCCTGATCGGCCGCCATGCCGAACGCCAGCAACCGGGCGTTGCCGCCTGACTTTTTTCAATAAAGGACTGACCGATGAAAACCATGACTTTGCTCACAGGACTCCTCATGACCGCCACCGCTCTCAGCAGCCACGCCGACGAGATCAAACGCATCGCCCTGCCCAATTCCAGTTTCCCGATTTCGCTGGCGGTGTCGGTGCCGGCCCAGATCGACCTGCTGTTTGTCAGCGGCCTGCTCGCCGACCTGCACGATCCGAAAGCACCGAAGGATTCCTTCGCTGCCTATGGCGACACCGCGACGCAGACCACCTCGATTCTCAACAAGCTCAAAGGCGTGCTGCAAAGCCAAGGACTGGACCTGGGTGATGTGGTGCAACTTCGGGTGTTTCTGGTGGGCGATCCGGCCAAGGGCGGCAAGCTCGATTTCGCCGGGTTGCAGGAAGGCTATACGCCGTTCTTCGGCAGCGCCGCGCAACCGAACAAACCGGCACGCACCGCCGTGCAGGTAGTCGCCCTGCCGCTACCGGGCGGCTTGGTCGAAATCGAAGCCGTCGCCGCTCGCAAGAAGTGACACGGACCTTAGCCGACATTCAGGAGCTTCACTCTCATGCTCAACTGCCAAACACGTCTTGCTGCGCCTGCCTACCGCCCGTTATTGCTGCCGCTGTCGATTGCCTGTGGCCTGGCCTCGTTCAACATCGAGGCCGCCGAAAGCAGCTCACCGACTCTCGACACGGTAGTCGTCACGGGCAACCGTGGCACCGTCCAACGCACCGTCACCACCAGCCCGACTCCGATCGACGTGGTGACCGGCGAACAATTGCGTTCGGTGGGCAAACCGAGCCTGTTGGAGGCGCTGAGCAAGTTCATCCCGTCCTTCAACCTGCCCGACCGCGCCGGTTGGGATGCCAGCGGCGTGGTTCGCTCGGCCACCCTGCGGGGGCTGACAGCGTCCCATGTGTTGGTGCTGGTCAACGGCAAGCGCCGGCATACCAGCGCCACGTTGAACATCAATGGCATCAACAGCGGCGCAGCACCCAGCGACCTCGACCTGATCCCGGTGGCGTCCATCGATCACATCGAGGTGCTGCGCGATGGCGCGGCGGCACAGTACGGTTCGGATGCCATTTCCGGGGTGATCAACATCATCCTCAAGCAAACCACCGGCGGCAGTTCCGACACCACCCTCGGCCAGGGCTATGACGGCAAACGCGGGACCGCGCAGGAGGCGCTCAATTATGGTTTTCAGGTCGGCGAAGCCGGTGTACTCAATGTCTCGCTCGACACCCGCTATCAGGAACGCGACAACAAGGCCGGCAGCAACGGCTATAGCACGCATTACTATCCGCAGGCCGACGGCTCGCCCGACCCGCGCGAGGCCGATGCCAGCCACCACACTTACAAGGGTTACGGACTGCCCCGCAGCCAACTGGCCGATGTCGCCTACAACCTCGACCTGCCGTTGAACGATGCCGTCACGCTCTACTCGTTCTCGACCTTGGCCACACGGGAGAACAACGACGGCCAGAATTTCCGCCTGCCCAATGGGCGCAACACCATCACCACCGGCCCCAATGGCTATCCCGACGGTTACAGTCCTTACTGGTTGATCAACGAAACCGACTTCCAGTCCGCCTTCGGCGCCAAGGGCGAGGATTTCGGCGGCTGGGCCTGGGACCTGAGCAGCACCTACGGGCGTAACTACGCCAAGCAACGCACCTACAACAACCAGAACCCGTCGCTGGGCGAAAACACCCCGAACAAGTTCACCTCCGGCATTTACATTGCGGACCAACTGACCAGTAATCTGGATCTGAAAAACAGCTACGAAATCGGCTTGGCCAAGCCGCTGGATGTCGCCTTCGGCTTCGAGCACCGAGGTGAAAGCTACGAGACCCGCGCCGGCTCCGAAGCCTCGTATATCGATGGCGGTTACGTGTTCCCCGCCGGCCATCCGCGCGCCGGGCAGCGTCCCGATCCAGGCGCCCAGGTCACCAACGGCATTACGCCTGAAGATGCACAGAAAGTCAGCCGCAACAGCGTCGCCAGCTACATCGACCTGGGCTTCTACCCCGTCGAGCAGTGGTACCTCGGCGTCGCAGCACGGTACGAGCATTACAACGAAGGCGTCGGTGGCACCCGCAGCGGCAAAATCAGCACCCGCTACGAATTCAACCCGGTGTTTTCGGTGCGCGGCACTGTCAGTAATGGCTTTCGTGCGCCGTCGCTGGCCAATCAGATCTTCACCGCGCGCTCGACCGGGTTCGACACCATCAATGGCGTCTACCAGTCTTACAACTACGTGATTCTGCCGGTGGATTCAGCCGGCGCCCAAGCCCTTGGGGCCGAGTCGTTGAAACCCGAACGCTCGACCAACTTCAGTCTCGGTTTCGCCCTGACTCCCAGCGAAGACCTGAGCCTGACCGTGGACGGCTACGTCATCAACCTGCGCGACCGCCTGGTGCTCAGCGAACGTTTCCAGGGCCCGGGCGTCGCCGCCCTGCTCGACAGCATTGGTGTGCCGGCCACCGCTGGCGCGCAGTACTTCACCAACGGTGCCAACACCCGGACGTCCGGGGTCGATGTGGTCGGCAATTACCGGCAGAACCTGAACCAGTTAGGCTCGGTGAGATGGACTGCGGCACTGAACTACAACCACACGAAAATCCTCAGCGTCAACGACACACCGTCACAACTGACCGCCCTGGGCGACTTCCAGCTGCTCGGACGCCAATCGCGAGCACTGATTACCAAAACCTCCCCCAGCAGCAAGATGATCTTCTCCGCCGACTGGGCGATCAGCGACTTCGACGTCAATCTGCGGCTGACCCGTTATGGCACCTACACCGAGGTCAACAGCTCGAGCGATCCAAGCCTGGATCGCGAGTATTCGGCCAAATGGATTACCGACCTTGACGTGGCCTATGCGATCAACAAACAGCTGACTGTGGCCGTGGGTGCGCAGAACCTGTTCGACAAGTACCCAGACCATATCGGCGTAAGCAACTCTTCGTTCGGCGATAACTGGGGCAGTTTTTCACCCTTCGGCTTCACCGGCGGTTACTACTACACCCGCGTGCAATACGCATTCTGATGTCTGCAAAGTCGCCTAGAACAATAGGATTCATAGGTGGTTACCCGTCCCTTACTTATTGTCGAGCATGCCATTGTGTTCGTGCAGTGAAACACAGGGTCCGGGCCAGAGCCCGGCCCTGATCAGGATTTCAGCATGACTTCAACAATCCCCCTCTCCCGACCATCAATGACTGAGCATCTCCAACGGGCAACCACGGGTGATCGATTCGACTCGCTCGGCACTCACCTCAAACTCCTTGAACCATTGCCTGCTCATCTCCAACCACGGACGGACGTCTGGCTGGCTGGTCTGACCCAGGTCCGAACTGTAGATCACACGGGGTACGTCGCGCAGCACTTTAGAAAAGTCTTCCTTGCTCTGATAGCCGAGCAGGTAGGTCAGCGCGGTCTGCTCGATGTACAGCGCAGGTAGGCTGCCCAGGTCCAGAAGGTCTTGCGCGTTCAGGCCAGTCAGTGGATTTGCTGGCTGGTTGAGCATCAGGCGTGGCACTTGCAGCCGATCGGCCGCTTCCACCAGGCGCAGAACTTCTTCGCGGTTGGCGTGCCCGGTGGAGATCACCACCGGGTAGTCACGGCTCATGCGCAGCAGGTCCAGCGTGGCGAGGTTCAGCTGACCGCTGCTATCGCTGACGGTCAGCGGCTTGATCGGTCGTTCAGTCAGGATCGAGTGACTGAGTGAGCGGGTCAGCCGACTGGTATGCGAACGGCCGGTCACGGTGGGCAGGTGCACGACAAAACGCAGGTCGACGGCACCGTGCTGGCACAGTGAACGTTCGACCACCCGCCAATCAAGGCCGCCGGCGATTTCATTGAGCACGATTGAACCGGACACCGGCAGTCCTTGTTCGCGGGCCTCCCAGGCTTGGGCGGCGGTGCAGCCGAGGTGATTTTTGAGCACCACCCAACCGTCCAGTGCCTGGTAATGGTGCCCGGCCTGCAGCGCGCTATGGCGACGCAAATAAGCATCAGGGCCGGCATGGTAATGAACATCAATAAAGCGTGCATGGGAGGCAGGGGCGGCGGTCGAAGCACTCATGCATGAGCCTCCAGATCGATTCCCAGGTGGGCTCGCACACCGGCGCGCACTCGCGCGAGGTCATCGAGCAGCGGTCGCATCCCGGCCCCGGGAATGCTGATGGCCAGATGTTGCGCGGAGGTATTGAAGCTGACATTGGTGGCCCTGACCAACTGCGAGTCCGCACCGAAGATGCTCAACAGGCGCCCCGGCCAGGCCGCCACTTGAGACTCCACGTCGAGCTCACTCAACAAACGAAAGCCTTGATCCAGACGTCGCCCGGCCTGTTCGTCGGCGCTCGCCAGCGCATCGGGTCGGCCCACCGGTGGCTTCACATGAGCCGGTAGCACCCATTGATCGAGCAGCATCAGCGCGGTGTCGACATCACCGGCGCTGGCCAGCTCGGCCATCGTCCCCAGTCGGCGATCCAGGACTTTGTCGGCCTTGGTCGGTGAAGAAATCAGCAGCGCCCGCGCCACTTGCTGGCCCACTGTGGTGGCGAGCAACCCCTGCACCACTGCCCCGCCCAGCGCCGAACCGGCGATCAGGGCAATGGGCCCAAGCGGCTCGAGCACCGCGGCCCAGCGCTGGGTGAAGCTGACAAAATCCTCGTGGTCTTCGGCCAGTAGCGAGAGCGTGTCAAAGATGATGACCCGATAGCCTTTATCGACCAGCGACTGGGTCAATGGGGCGAAAAACTGTCCCTGGTCCCAGGCGGGCATGACCGGTGACATCACCACGACCAGTTCCGGGCCCAGACCAAACTGCACATGTACGGGGGTTTTGCTGTTCATATCGATTCCTTTCCAGAAGAACACGCGCAGATCGCGTCAATCAAACAGTGTGCGGGCGCCACGCAGCGCCTGTTCCGCGCCACGCAAGGTCTGTTCGACGATGGTGGCGGCGGGCAAGACATCGTTGACCAGGTCGGCGACTTCCCCCGCCCAGATCGCGCGGACTTGCGTGTTGTCTTCGCGCAGCGCCTGGGCGTAGTCCTCACCAACACTGGCCGGAGCCTTCACCAGTTCGTGCTCGAAACCCAACCAGCGAGCAGTGAAATCATTGGCCAGCGCACGACCGCTGTATTGTTCCGGCCACTCGATACCCCGCACCAGGTCAAACGCGCGAGTGCGCACGGTATCGCCAGCGGTGGCTCGAACCAGACGTTGCTTGAGTTTGTTGGACGGCAGCGCCTCTTCACTGGCCAAAAATCGCGTGCCCATCATCACGCCATCGGCGCCCAGCAACAGGGCAGCGGCCAGCCCCCGGCCATCGGCAATACCGCCAGCGGCGATCAGTACCACCTCCTCGCCCACCGCATCGCGCACGGCCGGGATCAATGGCAACGATGCCCGCCGCAGGCTGTGCCCGCCGGCTTCGGCGCCTTGCACGATCAGCGCATCGGCACCGGCCTCCAGGGCTGCCAGCGCCTGATCGACGTCGTGCACCTGAACGATGGCCAGCGCCCCGCTCTGCTTGATCGGAGCGATAAAAGGCCGGGCATCGCCAAACGACAAGGCAACCACGCTGGGCCGATAAGACAGGGCCAGCTCCAGCAGTTCGAAGCGCTTGGCCACGGTGAACATCACCAGCCCAACGCCCCAGGGTTGCTTGACGTCCTTCATCAGCTCCAGCTCGGTTTTCATCCAGTCCGGATCGCCATAGCTGGCGCCCACCAGACCAAGCCCGCCGGCCCGTGAAACCGCAGCGGCCAATCGTCCGCCGGAAGCACCGCCCATGGGCGCCAGGATCACCGGGTTGGTGGTTTTAAGCAGTCGAGTCAGCGCAGAGTCAAAATTGCTCACGGTTTATCTCCTTGATGTACCGATAAAAGAATTCGCCGAGCGGCAAGCCCGCGACATGCACGGGCCTGCACCTCGCTTAAACGTGCGCCGCGGCCACCGGGGCGTAGGCTGCCGGGATGTAGTCGTTGACCTTGTACAAGTGGAACTCCCAGGTACCGGTCTCTTTCAATCGGTTGTAGCGGCTCAGGAACTGCTCGTCGGAAAACAGCGAATCGAACTCTTCTTTGCTGCTCCATTGCGCCTGGTTGATCACCGTCTTGCCGTCGATACTTTTGAACAGGCGACTCCACTGGAACGACGGATAAGCCTGCGCCACGTAGCTCACTGCCGAGCGCAGTACATCGAGGGCGGCGTCTTGCTGGCCTTCGAAGACATGCACGACGTTAACCAGGAAAATCGCGTCGCTTTCGTCAGGGGTCGGTGCTTCGAATTCAGTCAGGTTGTTCATGATTGCCTCCTGGCAAACGTAGGTTAAAAAGTTCTCGTGGCTCAGTGAATCAGCGCGCAAGACTGTGCCGGTTTACCGTCCTGCCAGAGCAGCGGTGAAATGCGTTCAGTGACCAGCGAACGCTCGACCCGACCGACAATCACCTCGTGGGTGGCGTAGGTCAGTCGGGCATCCACGCTGCAAAACAGCGTGGCCTGGGCGTCAGGCAGATACGGCAAGTCGTCGAACGCCGCCCAGTCACCATGTTCGAAACGCGCCTGCCCCTTGAGCTGGCCGGCAAAAACGCCGACCAGTTGGCTTTGCGCCGCATCGAGCAGGTTCACGCTGAACCGTTGATTGGTCAGCAACGGCTCACACAGACTGGCCGAGCGGTTGATGCAGATCAGCAGCGAAGGCGGCTCGGTACACAATGAGCTGACCGCCGTGGCGACCATGCCGCTGCGTGCGTCGCCAACGCCGGTGGCGATGATCGAAACCGTGCTGGTCAGGCGCCGCATGGCCCGCTTGAAGTCCTCGGCCGGCTCCGTGCTCAACGGCTCGACGGCCAGCGCCAAAGCGCTTCGGGCGCTCATGCCACCGCTCCAATGATCCGCCGGGCGCTGTTGTGGGGCTGGCGCAGACCGGCGTCTTCCATGCGTGGCAAGACGTCTTCGAGAAACTCGTCAAGGCCACTTTTGTAGTCGAGCCAGGTCAGGCAGATACCGTCGATGCCCAGGTCGCTGTAACGCTGGAATTGTTGGGCGATCATTTCAGCGGTACCTACCAATGGCACCCCGGCGAAACCGGCCTTGAAGTGGAAGCGGAAGCGTTCGGCGTCTTCGGTGCTGGCGAACATCCCGCTCTGAATGCCGATCTCCGAGGTGACGTTATCCAGTGCGACTTCATCGCCATGCTGATTGACGTAGTAGTCGAGGTACTTCTCGGCTTCCTCCAGCGTGTCTTTCTGTACGACATAGGAGTAGACCCAGATCTGGATCTCGCGCCCATACTCCAGGCGTGCCAGGTCGCGGTAGGCCTTGATCTGTGCGCGAATGGTGTCGTCGTCATCTTCGTGCTTGAGGATCAGGAACGCCGCGTCGCAATGCTCGGCACAAAACCGGCGACCGCGCTCGGAACCACCGGCATTCATCAGGAACGGCTGGTTGAGTGGTTTGGGTTGGGCGAAACCTTGGGCAATGTTGAAGAAGTCGCCCTTGAAGTCGAAATTGGCCGGCTCGTTCCAGGCCAGCCGGGCGACTTTCAGCCATTCATCGGCATGGTCATAGCGCCGGTCATGCTCCAGCTGCACACCGCCATTGAACATGCCCATTTCTTTACCGTACCAGCCGCAGATCATGTTCAGACCGAAGCGGCCACCGCTGATATGGTCGATGGTCGCGGCCTGCTTGGCCGCGAACAACGGGTGCACGGTCGACAGGTGCGAGGTGGTAAACAGGGCGATCTGTTCGGTCACCGACGCCAGCCCCGCGGCCCAGGTGTAGGTTTCGAAAGACACGCCCATCGGGTCGCTCGCGCCACCCCAGCCGCGCCAACGCCCTACCGGCAGCAATAACTCAAGGCCGGCCTTGTCGGCTTTTTTGGCGATTTCCAGGTTGCCGCTCCAGTCGCTGGCGCTCAAGCGCTCCGGGACGGTGGTCAGGGTGCAACCTCCTTCGATATTGAGCGCGAACACCCCAAGTTTGATTTTGTTGGTGCTGCTGCGCATCGGATTGGTTTTTACCAAATGGTTCGAAGTCATCTCTCTTCTCCTTAAGTGGGCGTCATGTGCCGTCTCGCACGACGCCTGTTCATCGCACGCAGATAGGCCGCTCAGGCGGCGCTCGGGCTCTTGGCCTCAGCCGCAAGCCACGGCTGGTCATAGCGGTGCAGGCGTCGCGCCTCGGCCAGCGACAGGCCTTGCGCCACCGACTCGATGATGTCGCGCTCGGTCTTTTCCACCGATTGGGCGCGCTTGATGACTTCCTCGGCCTTGTCGATGGGGATCACCAGGCAGCCGCTGGCATCGCCGACGATCAAATCCCCCGGGTTTACCGTCACCGCACCGATTTGCACCGGCACCTGGGTGGCCTTGAGTTGCACGCGGTTCTTTCCCGATTGCATAAACCGCCCACGGCTGAACAACGGGTAACCGAGTCGGGTCACGGTGTCGATGTCGCGGGCAGCACCGTCGATCACCGTGCCGCGGATGTTCCGGCTCAAGGCCACATGGGTGAGGATGTCGCCCCAAACGGTAGCGTCCAGGCGCCCGGCATTGCTGGACACCACCACGGAGTCCGGGGGGACGTCGTCAATGTAGTTGGCGGCGTTCTTGAACCCGTCGCTCTGGTTGACCGGCTCGTAGAGCACGGTGAAGGCAAAGCCTGAGCAACGGGTACCCGGGACTTGTTGGACGATGCCTTGCAACCCGGCATCAATGCCGAGACTATCGAGGGCATCACTGAGTGACGCCGTATCCAGAGCTGCGCATTGCTCCAGCAGGGAGGCGCGTTGTTGCACCGAGAGTGAAAGGTGGCTCATGCATGACTCCTTGCGGGCAAAGCCCGGCCGTTGTCGGTTTGCGGGTTGAGTGGACGAAGGTTGAGCACGCTTCTTTCGATGATGGCCGCGGCGCATTGCCGGGTGGTTGCGTGACCACCGCTGTCATAGGTCTGGCAGTCGTGCTTGACCACTTGCGCCACCGCCTGCTCGATGGCCAGGGCCTGGGCGTGGTAGCCCAGGTGTTCGAGCAGCAATGCCAGAGACAGAAACATCGCGCTGGGGTTGGCCTTGTTCTGGCCGACATGCGCCGGGGCGCTGCCGTGTACCGGTTCGAAGTAGGCCCCGGCATCACCGATGTTCGCGCTGGGTGCGAAACCGAGGCCACCCATGACCCCGGCACCGAGATCGGAAAGGATGTCGCCGAACATGTTCTCCGCGACGATCACGCCAAAGCGCTCCGGACGACGGATCATCCACAGGGCGACGGCGTCCACGTTGTCGATGTTGTAGGCGATGTCCGGGTAGTCCGTGGCAACGCTTTCGAGGATGCCCTTGGCAAACGCGCCGCTGTAACGCAATACATTGGGCTTGTCCGCCAGGGTCACACGCGGGTAGCCGTGCTTGCGGGCGTAGTCGAAGGCGTAGCGAAACAGTCGAGTCAAACCGGCCCGGGTCTGCAATCGCACCGTCATCGTCGCATCCTCGGGCGAGTCGCGGTGCCAGGGCGCCCCGGCCAGTTCCGCGCCTTGAGCACCGGTTCGAACTCGGCGGGTATCGCGGCAAAGTCCAGCCCCGCGTAGAGCCCTTCGGTGTTTTCCCGGATCACCGTGAAGCGAAACCGGCCTTCACCCAGGACATCGGTGACTGGCCGCACATTGGCGTACAGACTCAGACGCTGACGCAGCTGAATCACCGGCGAGACGTAAACCCGCGAGGTGTTGCGCAATTGCTCCGGCAGCTCGGCCTCGGCTTCCTGCAAAGCCTTGCTGGTGATGGCGCCGAGCAACGTGGCATCGGCGGCGGCGATTTTTGCCCAGGTCTCGGCCGGTACCGGGTCACCGCCGGTTCGCCAGCACTCCCAACCGATCTGGCCGAAATCCAGATCGATGGGCAACGCCAGCGCCTCGAAGATCGGCAGGATAGCCTCGACCACTTCCACGCCGACGCCATCGCCGGGCAGCACACAGACTCGATGACGCGACGGCTGCCCCGGCAACGCCGATGAATGAAGTACCGTCATCACATTTTTCCTTCAGCGGAAAGACGAGCAGGGAAACTGGCTCGGGAAATCACCGTCGGCCGTGCTGCGTGCCGCGCAAACAGGTCCTGCTCGTGCATCGCTCTGAGCGCCTGGAAGATCGAGTTGATCTGCAACCGGGACATGGTGTCCTCCAGCCGTTGCGACACATCGAACGGCAGGTTGTAAGCGCCCAGCATCACGTCCATGAGCGGGGCTGGCAGACTGCTCAGTGGCACGCTTTCAGCGGTGTACTCGGACAGTTGCAGGGCCTTGACCAGGTCATAGCCATTGGCACTGCCGATGCGTTCCAGATAGGCGATGAACATGCCCAGGTGCAAGTTGCCCGCCCCTTTGCCCATGCCGCAAATCGAGGTATCAATGTATTCCGCACCGGCATCGACCGCTGCGATGGAGTTGGAAAGTGCCAGGGAAAGATTGTTGTGCGCATGAAAGCCCAACGGCGCATGCACTCTTCTGGAGATCCGGCTGATCAGCAGTTCAACATCATCGGGAATCATGTTGCCGTTGGAGTCGGCAAAATAAATGATATCGGCCCCGGCCCCTTCCGCACGCAATGCAATGTCGGTAACAGCACCCGGTGTTTGCGTGGTGATATGGGTAATGTTGGCGCTGGCCAGGAAGTTGAACGACTTGGCCAACTGGATGGTTTCCAGCCCTTGTTCAAGTTGATCGGCACGCAGGCATACCCGAATCATTCCGACGCCATGTTCGGCCAGCATTTCAAAGTCTTCGCTGGCTACATTACGCGGGTGAACCATGACACACAGCCCTAATTGGCCGTGTGCGGCGCGGCGTAATGAATCCAGATATTCAGGGTTGACCGAACTGCTCAGGCCATGTTCTTTTTTGCGAATGAAAGAGCCATTGCAATAGCCCACTTCAGCGTGAACTACACCTACATCAGTCAAGTGCCCGATTGCATTAGCGGCATAGTCGGCAGTGAATTCAAAATTATTACGATAACCACCATCACGGAGCGTTACATCAATAATTTTTACTTTACTCATGATCCAATTCCTTCTGTGGGTTCTCTTAAAACTCTGGACACGCACGCAAGTACGCTCCGGTTTTATCCAGTAGTAACGAGGCCGTAATGCAGGATTATTCCTGAACAGGTTTTTACGAGGCATGAGTCGAGGGCCGCGAAGGCCGAAGATAAAGTCAAACATATTTTTTTCAGCGTCAGATGCCATCGAACACGTTCAATGGGCAAATGGAATCATGGCTGTTTTTTTATTATGGAATGTCCGCAATCGGAGCGGCGTGTGCCATGTCCGGTGGGAGGACTATTGAAAACCCTGGCAAAGGTTTTCAATCGTCGAAGGAAGCGTGTTTCTTATTCTTGGACTGATACTGGAAGCTGCCCGCTTGTTTGTAAACTCCCCGTATTCACCCCAGGGGGTTAAAAAATTCACCTTGTGTTAATTCAATAGTGAACTACACCCCCTCTCAAAAAGATGCCTCAGAAATAATGCTCAGTCGGAAAACAACTGACCAGGAAGTCCATTAGCGAACGAATAGGGGCTTCCTTGCGTAAATCTTCATGCACCACCAGCCAGATATCGATCATCAGATCCGAATTATGGAACTGGGCCTTTTCCAGTGCAGGGTCTTTCAGGCCATAAAAATTGGGCAACAGCGCGATACCGACACCGGCACGGGCCGCCGAGGCCTGAACTTCAAGGCTTCTGGCGCGCAATACCACAGGGCGCTCCGCAGCCACCTCGCGCAGCCACACCTGTTGTCGAGAGTGTTCCATGCTGTCGTCATAGACGATGTACTCGTACTGATCGCTAGTGTGCTCTGCCAGGTACTGCGCACTGCCGTACAGCCCGAACGACACGGTGCCGATCTTGCGCGCCACCAAGTCCATCTGGGTCGGGCGGCACAAACGAATCATCAGGTCCGGTTCGGGGCTGCACAGGGTGCCGATATCGTCCTGCATCAGCAGGCTCACATTGATCGAGGGGTGTTCACGACGCAAGCGCCCCAGGTGCGGGGCAATGAACTCGGAGGTCAGCAGGGGTGGTGCACTGACCGAGAGGTCGGCGACCATTTCCGTTTGCACCGAAAGCGCCACCTTGGAAATCGCCTTGGCATCTTTCTGCATTCGCCCGGCGATTTCGGCGATGCGGTGACCAAACGGCGTCATTTCATAGTTGCGTTTGCGTCGGTCAACGAGTTTGAGGTTCAGTGATGACTCCAGCGCCGCGATCCGCCTCGCGACGGTGGCATGTTCCACACCCAGCTCCCTCGCCGCGCTGCTAAGCGACTGCGTGCGGGCGAAAGTAACGTAATGGCGCAGATTCTCCCAGTCGAACATGCTGATGTCGCGCGATTCCAGGCCTACGGGCCAGTTGCAGGAAGCATTGTGCAAAGGTAACGAATTCATGTGGCCTCGATCGATTCTCGATGGAATGACAATCCAGGGTGTCGACCCATAGGCTTCCTTCCTGGATATCCTTGTTTGGGCGATGGCGGCCACGCACTGACGAAAATACACCCCCATCCGTGCGGGCTGCGATGCATCGTTCAACTCAGTCTGCGGCGATCTGCGCTCCTCCCTTGCGCGGCTCGGCACTGAAAAACAGAACTTTGATCACGATGACCAATACGGCCAGCGCCGCAAATAGCAAACCACTGTACAGGGTGCCCTGCAAACCCATGCGCGCCAGGAACCACCCACCCGTCGTTGACCCGATCGTCACCCCCAGGTTGATGAACGAGATATAAATGCCGGTGGCGAATTCGGGCGCTTCCGGCGCTTCGGAGGTCAGCCATATCTGCGTGACGATCAGCCCGCTGGTATGGGTCGCGCCCCAGATCACCACAATAATCAACATTGTCATCAGGGACGGACCGGCGAACAGGTACAACAGCCCATAGGCACCGGCCAGCAGGATCGGGTGCAGGAGCGTTGTCCGGACCATGTTCTGCCCGATCAGCTTGCCGGCATACAGATTGCCCGCGACGCCGCCAATACCGAAGATCACCAACAGGATGCTGATCATCTGCGCGCTCATGCCCGCTTCCTTGGCCAGGTACTCGGCCGAGTAGCTGTACACGGAAAACATCGCGGCGAAAATCAGCGTCGAGGCGGTGATGTTCAGCCAGAGTGGAAATTTACGCAAAATAGCCAACTGCTCTTTGTAGGAAATGCGGGTTTTATCGGGCGCATCCGGCAGCCGGGCAATGATCCCCAGGCCGGCAATGCAGTTGACCACGGCGCAGAACAGAAACGAGGCCTCATAGGAAAACTGCGCCGCGATCAGCGTCGTCAACGGCACCCCCAACACCATGCCCATACTGGTACCGACAAAGGCCTTGGCGGCTGCACGGGTCGACTCCTGCGGTGGGTACAGCGAAACGGCTGCGACAAAGGCCAGGGAAAAGTACACAGGGTGAAACAGCGCCGGGATGATGCGCAGCACCATCAGCGACTCAAAGTTGGGCGCATAGGCCGACAACACACTGGTGCCGGCAAAAATGAACAACGCAATGGTGAGGATTTTTTTCCGGTTGAAGCGTGACAGCAGCAGCACCATGATCGGGCCGAATACCGCAATGATCAGCGCGAACAACCCCACCAACAGGCCGGCCTGGGATGCACTGATCGAGAAGCGCTCGATAATCACCGGAAGAATCCCGACGACGCCGAACTCGATGGTGTAAACCCCAAACAGGCCCAGTGCGAGAAAGTAGATCGGATGGAGCATTTTCATGATTCGGACTCCAGCGTGACCACGACTTTGCCAAACTGCTCGCCCGCTTCCAGGTACTGATGGGCGGCAACGATCTGTTCAAAGTCGAAGGTTTTGGCAATGACCGGACGCAACGTCCCCTCCTCCAGACCGGCAATGACATACGCCTTGGCGGCCTCAAGCAAGGCTGGCCGGGAGGTGATTTCGTGCAGCAGATAGCCGCGCAACGCCAGACTCTTGCCCAGCACCTTGAACAGTGGGAACGGCGCGGGCTCGGGGCTCAGAGCGCCATACACGAGAACGATCCCGTCAGTGGCGGCTACGTCGACCAGATGCTCCAGAAACGGCCCGCCCACCGGATCGAAGATCACCCGGGCGCCCTTGCCTGCGGTGATCCGCTCAACCTGTTGATTGAAATCCGCCGACTCGCTGGCCACCACGTGCGCGGCTCCGGCAGACAACAACTGCTCGCGCTTGGCCAAGGTGCGGCTGACGGCGATCGGGATGGCGCCAACCTGATTGGCAATCTGAATCGCCGCCAGGCCGACACTGCTTGAGGCCGCCGTGATCAGAACGAATTCGCCGGGCTGCAATACCGCGACATGAATCAACGCGCCCCACGCCGTGAGGTATTGCATCCACACCGCCGAGGCCTGAGCGAACGACAGGCTGGCAGGATGCTTGACCAGCATCGCCGCCGGCACCACGGCCAGTTCGGCATAGGTGCCCCACTGCGCGATCGAGGCCGGAGGAATCAGGCTGACGATGTCACCGACGGCAAACTGCCCGGCGCGTGCGCCGACGGCCTCGACAATACCTGCCGCCTCGTAGCCCAGACGGGAAGGAAACTGTGCCTCTTCCAGATACTGACCGGAGCGGAACATGGATTCTGCCCGGTTCAGACCAATCGCCTTGACGGTGATCCGTACTTCATCAGGCCCCGGTTCAGGTACCTTGATGTCATCAATCCTGAGTACTTCCGGGCCACCATATTGGCTAAACCGCACGACGCGCGTCATTGACTGTCCCTTTATTTCGTTGATTGACGGTAACTGTAAAGTGAGTGCGAATACTGAAAAACAAGCCGCTGTTCCATTCTTAACGGACAGTTATGTCCGCAACCGACGGTGCAAAGTCGTCCGTCAGCGAGCGTGATCGCCGTGTCGCGAGCAGCCGCAGCGCGACATAGAACACCGGGGTGAACAACAGGCCGAACAGGGTTACCCCGAGCATGCCGAAGAACACCGCGACGCCCATGGCGTGACGCATTTCGGCACCAGCGCCGGTAGAGAGCACCAGGGGCACGACCCCCATGATGAAAGCGATCGAGGTCATCAGAATCGGGCGCAAACGCAACTGACTGGCTTCGATGGCGGCGCGCACGATGCTATGGCCCTGCTGCTCGAGCTCACGGGCGAACTCGACAATCAGAATCGCGTTCTTGCTGGCCAGCCCCACCAGCACCATCAGGCCGATCTGGGTAAAGATGTTGTTATCGCCCTGGGTCAGCCACACCCCGAGCAGCGCCGACATGATGCTCATGGGCACGATGAGCAAGATGACCACCGGCAGCAGCAGACTTTCATAGAGGGCGGCCAGCACCAGATACACCAGCAGCATGCAGATCAGCAGGATCCACAACGTGGAGTCGCCGGAAATGATTTGCTGGTAGGTCAATTCGGTCCATTCGAACTTGATGCCCTTGGGCAGCGTCTCGGCCGCGATTCGCTCCACCACGGCCTGAGCTTGACCGGATGAATAACCCGGCGCGGGGCCGCCGTTCAGATCCGCAGCGGTGTAGCCGTTGTAGCGCACGACCATTTCCGGCCCATAGGTGGGGTGCACCTCCACCAGGCTGGCCAGCGGGACCATGTTGCCGTCGGCATTGCGGGTCTTCAGTTGCCCGATGTCATCGGAGTGGGCGCGGAACGGCGCATCGGCCTGCACCCGGACCTGATAGACCCGGCCCAGCAAGTTGAAATCATTGACATACAACGAGCCCAGATAGATCTGCAACGTATCGAAGACGTCGGTCATGGCAACCTGCGACTGCTTGGCCTTGACCCGGTCAAGATCGACCTTCAATTGCGGCACATCGATCTGATAGCTGGAAAAGCTCGGCCCCAGTTCAGGTGCCAGTGCGGCTTGCTTGAGGAACGCGCGAACCGCTTCATCGAGTTTTTCAAACCCCAGCGCGCCACGGTCTTCGAACTGCAACTTGAATCCGCCCAAGGTGCCCAGCCCCAACACCGGAGGCGGCGGGAACACGCCGGTAAAAGCTTCCTTGATCGCGGAAAACTGCTGGTTCAACGCCGAGGCGATGGCTGCGGCACTCATGTCCGAACCCTGCCGGTTGGCGAACGGCTTGAGGATCACGAAGATGATGCCGGCGCTTGACGAGTTCATCAGACCGTTGACCGACATGCCGGGAAATTCCAGGGTGTGGGCCACGCCAGGTTGCTTGAGGGCGATGTCGTTCATTCGCTGGATGACTTGCTCGGTACGCTCCAGTGAGGCGCCGTTGGGCAGTTGGGCCAGGCCGACCAGAAACTCTTTGTCCTGGGCTGGCACGAAACCACCGGGCAACGAATGACCAAGCCAGGCCGTGAGCCCGAGCAATACTGCGTAAAAACCCAGGGTCATGCTTTTGCGCTGAATCACCCGGCCCAGATTGCTGCCGTAGGATTGCTCGCCCCGCGCCGAGAGTCGGTTGAAGCGGCTGAACAATGGCCCCAGGAGCCGATCGATAGCACGACTGAGGCGATCTCGCGGTGCGTCGTGGGACTTGAGCAGCAGCGCGCACAGCGCCGGTGACAAGGTCAGGGAGTTAAACGCCGAAATGATGGTCGAAATCGCGATGGTTAACGCGAACTGCTGATAAAACTGTCCGGTCAGCCCAGGCATGAACGCCAGAGGTACAAACACACTCGCCAGCGTCAGGGTGATGGCGATGATCGGCTTGCTGACTTCCTCCATGGCCTTATAGGAGGCGTCTTTGGGGCTCAGCCCCCGGGCAATGTTGCGCTCGACGTTTTCCACCACCACGATCGCATCGTCGACGACGATACCGATGGCCAGAACCATGCCGAACAACGACAGGGCATTGATCGAAAAACCACAGGCGAGCATCAGTGAGAGCGTGCCGATGATCGACACCGGCATCGCCAGCAGCGGAATGATCGAGGCCCGCCAGGTTTGCAGGAACAGGATGACCACCAGCACGACCAGCAGCGTGGATTCGAGCAGGGTCTGGATCACCGCCAAAATGCTCGAACGGACAAACTGGGTCGGGTCGAAAACAATCGTATAGTCGACCCCGGCCGGCATGTCTTGCTTGGCCTGGCGCATGATGTCGCGCGCCTGATCGGAAATCGCCAGGGCGTTGCCACCGGCCATCTGGAACACGCCGAACCCCACAGCGGGCTTACCGTCGACCAGTGAGCGCAAACCGTAATCCGACGCCGCCAGCTCGACACGGGCAACGTCGCGCAAAAAAGTCACCGCCCCGCCCGGCGAACTCTTGAGGATGATGTCGCCGAATTCCTTTTCCGTTTTCAACCGGCCCTGAGTGTTGACCGACAACTGTTGGGCCACATCTGTACGCATGGGTTGACCACCGATGACACCGGCCGCGACCTGCACGTTTTGCTCGCGGATCGCCGCCACCACATCGTTGGCGCTCAATCCGCGCTGGGCCACTTTTTGCGGGTCAAGCCAGATGCGCATCGCATAGTCGCCGCCGCCCCAGATCCGGACTTCACCGACGCCCGGGATGCGTTCCAACTGGTTCTTGATGTTGAGAATGCCGTAGTTGCGCAGGTAGGTGGCGTTGTACTGGTCATCCGGCGAGATCAGGTGAATGGCCAGGGTCTGGGTCGACGATGACTTCATCGTTACCACCCCCAGCCGACGCACGTCTTCCGGCAGGCGTGGCAAGGCTTGCGAGACACGGTTCTGCACCAGTTGCTGCGCCTTGTCCGGATCGGTACCGACCTTGAACGTGACACTGAGCGTGAGGTTGCCGTCGCTATTGGCCTGGGACTGCATGTACAACATGTCCTCGACGCCGTTGATCTGCTCCTCGAGCGGCGCCGCCACAGTCTGCGCCACCACTGCCGGGTTGGCGCCGGGGTACTGGGCATTGACCACGATCAGCGGCGGGACCACGTCGGGGTATTCCGAGACAGGCAAGCGAAACAGCGAGATGATCCCGGCCAGCAAGATCAGAGTCGAAAGGGCTCCGGCAAAAATGGGTCGGTCAATGAAGAAGCGCGAAAAGTTCATTGCCCTTCCCTCGCATCGACGCGTTGGGCGAGCAGTGGTCTGACGGTGTCACCCGGCCGCGCCCGATGCAGGCCGTTGATCATGACTCGCTCGCCGGCTTGCAGGCCGGAATCGATGATTCGCAGGTCGCCCACCAGGTTGCCGGGGCTGACGCGCCGGTACTCGACCTGATCATTAGCGGTGACCACCAACACAAACTTCTTATCCTGGTCCGTGCCGATTGCGCTATCGTCGATCAGCACTGCCTGACGCGGCGGGCCGCCTCCGAGTTTGACTCTGGCCAGCATGCCGGGTCTGAGCAGGCCGTCGGTATTGTCGAAGCTGGCGCGCACCCGCAACGTAGCCGACTGCACGTCGAGCTGATTGTCCATCGACGCCAGTTTGCCCTCGCGGGAATAGTCCGTTTCATTGGACAGCCCGAGCATGACCGGCACTTCATTGCCCTTCGCACTGCCGTGATTGAGGTAGCGCAGGAACGTTTGCTCGTCGACGTCGAAAGCGGCATAGATCGGCGAAAGCGATACCAGGGTACTCAACGGCGCGGCATTTTCACCGGCGCTGACGATATTGCCCGCCGTCACCAGGGCACGGGACATGCGTCCGCTGACCGGCGCGGTGATGCGAGTGTGGGCCAGATCCAACCGGGAACTATCGAGTATCGCCTGGGCCTGCCGGACATTGGCTTGCGCTTCGCTGGCAGCGTTTTGTTTCTCGTCCAGATCGCGCATGGCGATGGCATTGGAGTTGATCAGCCGTTGTGCCCGGCCCAGATCGGTGGCGGTGTACTGGCTTCGCGACTTCGCCGCCGCCAGACTGGCCTGGGCCTGTTCGACCTGGGCGGTATAGGGTCTGGCGTCGATTTCGAAGAGCAAGTCGCCCTCCTTGACGATCGCGCCGTCCTTGAAATGCACGGCAACGATCGTCCCGGACACCAGCGGCCGGATGACCACTTTTTCGACCGCCTCCAGGCGCCCGGAATAGTTCTGCCAGTCGGTCACCGGCCTGGACAGCGCCATGGCCACATCGACTTCGGCGGCCGCTGGCGCCACGCTGGCCTTGGCGACAGTGGACGGTTCCCCGCGTAGCACGACCACCAGGGCGGCGACGATAGCGCAAGCAAGACTGGCACGGAGCATGAGCGCACTGCCCGAGCGTTTGGGTCGGTTCGAGTCCATAAAACAACTTCCCTGTTATTAAGCGACGTGGGGGCAACGGTCTGTCGAAGGTGCATCAAGGCGCGGTTTCGGGGCTGCCCAAACGGCTGCCCGACACCTTGGCTTTCCCGGTCCGGCCCCAGCGCTGCATGACCGGTCGCTCGATAAAGTTAAACAACACCCAGCCACCGAAGATGGAGAGCGCGAAGGTGACCGCGACGATCAACGTGGCCGTCGCGCTATCGAACAATCGGCCGCCGAGCAGTTGCGTCGCGTAAGTCATGATCAGCAAATGGATCATGTAGAAACCGAAGGAGATTTCCCCCAGCCAGATCATCCAGCGACTGTTGAGCAGCCCCTTGCGGTCATTCAGGTCACTGGCGGCAATCGCCGTGATCAGTGCGGCGATCGGCACCAGCGTCACCAGATTCAGGCTGTACTGGAACGGCACCCACATGGCCGCCAGGTAACCGCCGGCCATCAACGCGAAAGCCCAGGGCACACTCAGTTCGATCCAGCGCCCGGCCATGAGAATGCGCGCCATGAGCATGCCCAGCACGAACTCGAACATCCGCACAGGTGGGAAGAAGTAGGACCACCACCATTGGCTCAGGGAAATCGGGTACTCATTGATCAGCGGTGTCGCAGGCGCCAGCAAGCGTATCGCCACTTGCGTCAGGGCCAGGCCGGCGACCATCGCCCAGGCCCAGTGCCACAGGCGCTCCTCGGAAATGTTCCAGATCAGCTTGAGCACCAGCGGGAACAGCAAATAGAAGAACAATTCGCAGCACAGCGACCAGGACGGACCGTTGACGCTGAGGAAGGTGTCCATCCGTGGAATCCAGGAATGCACCAGCAGCAGGTTGGGCAACCAGATCGCCACGCTGGCGGCAGGCACGGCAAACAACGCCATCGCCAACACCCAGGTGGCGATATGGTTAGGGTAGATTTTCAACAAACGGCGTTTCCAGAAGCCCGTCACGCTGTCGCCTTTGCGGGCCGACCATGTGATCACGAAGCCACTGAGTACAAAAAAGAATGACACCCCGAGCCAGCCACCACCGCTGAAGATCCGCTGGAAGGCATTGATCACATCGGTGTCGGCATAGGGGTTGAAACCGATGATCCGGGTCAGTGAGGCGTGAAACATGAACACCATCGCCGCCGCGAGGAAACGGATCCCGGTGAGCGAGTCGAGTTTGCTGTGGATATGCGAATGGTAGAACTCTGCTTTTTTCATTTCCCGATCCCCAAATAGTCATGGCGCGCCCAAGACACCTGCGTGTCCGGGGCGTGCTCCCTGTAAAAAAACACACGACAGTCTCAGCGGCGTTGCGAGCATTGCAGGCAATGTTGCGAGGGTCCGTTGACCCCAGGGGTACGGCTAAATGCAGACATTTTTCTAGTGGCGGAACGCTGGGAGAACCGCTTTTCTTGTGCTTGCGGCCGGTCCCCGGGCAGGGACCGGCGCGAAGGTCATTCCCCGTAAACGGCGTTGCAAAGGTCAACGGTGAATTGTCCGAACATGCCTTCGAAAGCGGTATTGGTGAAGGCAACGACCGTCAATTGTTCGACCGGGTCGACAAACCAGGAGTGTCCGTAGGCACCGCCCAACCGCCAGCTGCCAACCGATTCGGCTGTCTGTGCGGCGGCCGGGTCCTTGAGCACGGTAAAGCCCAGACCGAAGCCGCGACCGGGCCAGTTTTCCAGTTCGAGCTCGCCGGTCTGGTTGCTGGTCATTTCCTCGACCAGCGCTTTGGGTAACAACGGCGCGCCACCTTTGCGCAGGGTTTCGAGCAACTGGAGAAACTCACCGGCGCTGCCGATCAAGCCTGAACCACCAGAGTTGAAAGCCTGTGGATCGAGGGCCCGGCCCGGCTCCAGCTTGATGCCGGCAGTGCCTTCAAAAACCGGAACCACTTCCAGTTCTTTCATGCGCCGCGGTTGTGGCTGATCATTCAGGTATGCCGGGCTCAGGCGGCTGGCGTCAGACACGCCGAAACCGACATCGCCCAAGCCCAGTGGCTTGGCAATCAGTGTGTCGATAGCGGCGGCCAGCGAAGTACCGGTGACCGCTGCGATCACGCCGCCCAGCACATCGGTCGCAATCGAGTAGCCCCACGAGCTGCCCGGTTTGTACAGCAAGGGCGCGTGGCTCAGGCGGCGCAGGTTTTCTTCCAGCGTCAGGTTACTGCGCTCCATACCATCGGACACACCGGCATCGCGATAAGGGCCACCTTGATCGCTTTCCAGAAAACCATATGTGAAGCCGGCGGTATGGCTCAGCAACTGGCGCACCGTGATCGTCGCCGGCTGGCCGTCGCTCAGCGTTGGCTTGAAGTAAGGTAACCAGCGGGTGATATCGTCATCCAGGTTGAGTTTGCCCTGGCCGATCAGTGCCAGTGCCGCCACCGAAACGATCGGCTTGGATACCGAAGACAGCCGAAACAAGGCATCCTCGCGCATCGGTAACTGCGCCTCACGATCGGCCAACCCGGCCGCGCGCTGGTAAATGAGCTTGCCGCGGTGAGCCACCAGCACCACCGCGCCCACCAGGCGCTGATCGTGCAGGGTCTGCTCCAGCACCGTGTCGATGCGTGAAGCCAGCTGGACGGGTGCAAACGAGCGTAGAGACTGTAATGGGCGAAGCGGTTCGTTGACTGACATTGGCGGACCTGAATAGTTGAATGAATGACTCGATGTCTCGATGGTAGAGCCGGCCGTTGTCGGGAAACAGAGGTTACAATTCCGAGGTCCACGGACCTTTTTGTCCGCAATCAAAGGAGTGAGTGTTGGATAAGCTCAATGGCATCACGGTGTTCGTGCAGGTCGCCGAAAGCCTCAGTTTTGTTGGGGCCGGCCGCTTGTTGGGGATCTCCGCCTCGGCGGTGGGCAAGAGCATCGCGCGCATGGAAGAGAAACTCGGCGCACGCCTGTTCCATCGCAATACCCGCAGCATCAACCTGACCAGCGAAGGCTCGTTGTTTCTGGAGCGCTGCCGCCGGGTGCTCAACGAACTGGAAGCCGCCGAGCAGGAACTCTCCAGCTCCAGCGAGACACCACGAGGAAAACTGCGCATCAGCCTGCCGCTGCTGGGCGACGTCCTGTTCATGCAGCTTTCGCGATTCATGCAGCATTATCCGCAAATCCAGCTGGAACTGGACTTCACCGATCGGCTGGTGGATGTGGTCGAGGAAGGTTTCGACGCCGTGGTGCGCACCGGCCAGTTGCACGACTCGCGGTTAATGGCCAGGAAACTCGACAGCTTCGGCTTCTACCTCGTCGGCGCCCCCAGTTACTTTGCGAACCACGGCTACCCGCAGAATGTCGAGCAACTGCAGGAACACCACTGCCTGCATTACAAACTGCCCTCCACGGGCAAACTGGAAAAATGGCCACTGCCGGGGCTTGCCGAAGGCAGCGAGTTGAAAGTACCGGCCACGATGGTCTGCAATAACCTTGAAATGCTGATCCACATGGCCCGCCAAGGACTGGGCCTTGCCTGCGTCCCGGAGTTTGCGGTGCGCGAGGCACTGGCGGCCGGAGAGCTGGTGTCGATACTGCCCGATCAAGTGCTGCGCACGCTGAACATCCAGGTGGTATGGCCGTCAAGCCGCTACCTGACGCCGAAGTTGCGAGCGTTTATTGATTTTGTTTGTGATGGGGGTATTTGAGACCAGGCTGATTTGCATTTGCAAATCCGATGTCACGGAGGGGATGTCAAGAACAGGAAGAACATAACGCCAAACCGTACTACCGAGTGTTTTCTACATCCAGCCGCAGAAGCAACCATCAGGCTGCCGGCATCAACTCCCGCGTAAGCCACGTCGCCAGCCGCGAAATCATCAGCGTCCAGTCAGATCATGTTCATTGAGCACCGGCCGGAAAAATGCCATGGCCGCCTCGCGGGCCTGCAACAAGGTGAGCGTAAGGGACGGTCTGGGGGTCAGGATGGTTCACGCGGAAAAATAGGTCGAACGCCACGCCGGTCCGGAATACAAACACCAGGAGATGGGCCAGCCCAACCTCAGCACCGAGCGTCGCGATCTGGTGGTGCGCTGGATCAGCACCGTCGGCAACTACGACTACATGGCCGAAGCCTATTCGTTGGGCTGGAGTGGCGGATGTATGTCCTTCTACTTGGCAAAAAATAGATAGTCAGAGGATGTCGCGCAACTCAAGGGGCAAGCGTTCTTCTCTCGATAGGGACTGACAAAACAATGCTTGTACGTGTTTCACCGTACGCGTTGATCCTCGCAATGACATTCTCGATATCGGCCATTGACTTGGCATAGATCCTGATCAGGTAGGAGTCGTTACCCGTGATGTGTAGACACTCAACAACTTCGGGTATGTCGGTGAGCGTCGCTATCAATTTGGATTTCGCCGGCTTGAGGGTGGTGATGCCGACGACAGCAGATATGCCAAACCCTAGCTTGGTTGGATCTAACTGAGCGCTATAGCCCTTGATGACTCCGGAGTCTTCGAGTTTTCGTAGCCGATCAGTGGTGGCGGGAATAGAAAGACCCGCGTGCCTGGACAGCTCTGTGATGGAAATGCGACCACAGTCCTGCACCTTTCCCAGGATTTTTGTGTCTATACGATCCATGTACGTTTCCCCAGTAAAAAGTATAAATTTTAATGAAAAGCATGTGTTTTTCATTAAAAAATAATGCACCAAAATAAAGCGCAGTGCTAGTCTATTTACAGCCCGACAAAGCCTAAAAAGAATCAGGGAAATCAATAGCCCTAATCTTTAGCGTTACGCACCGCATAATAAAAAATTTCCTTCAGGGATGGTGTTCGCATGGAAGATGAAAAAATAAAGTGTGCAAAAAAGTCCTGTCCATCACTCACCAAGTATATTGGAACGGAAGTCCTAGGTTTTCGCAACTTCAAGATGGATCAGGTTTTCATGTATCTGGCTGGCGTCACCCTGTTCTCGGTGGGTGCCAAGTTTTTCATAGTCAGTCGACTGGGAACTGATCCTTTAGATGTCCTGATCATTTCAATCAATAAAATACTCATGCTCGGAATGGGTGTTTGTTCGGGCATCGTTGCTATATTCTTTCTGCTGTGGTGGATGCTCTGGAACAAGAAATACCCTCCGATAAGTCCCTTTATTACAACTACGCTTACCGGCCTGCTAATAGACCTCTGGTCTGTGCTGGGGCTTGGAGAGTATTTGATTGCCAGAGTGGATGAGTACACGATATTAGCGATGGGACTGATCTTGTGTGCTTATTCATCCGCACTGATCATCATGAGCGGTATTGGTATCAGAATCATGGACCTTGTGGTGCTTACCATGGTTTCCAAATGGGCGTGGTCATTCACCAAGGCCAAAATGATCATTGAAGTTGGAATCTTTTCGACCGGGTGGCTTTTAGGTGGGCCGTTCGGTGTGGGAACGATTGCATTTTTGTTGGTCATAGGCCCTCTCATACAACCATTCATGAATATAAATGCCAGGCGCTTTTCACTTAAAAATTATGGATTAACCAGCGCTTCTTCTGCCTACCCATAACCACGAGAGGGATTGCGGCCACCGTGGCTGTGGGATTATTTTGCCTCGACTATTTTAACCGGTGATGTTGACAGTAACTTCCGAGATGAGGAGTGAGTAATGGAAAATACAAAAAATAAAAACTGGACCTTGGAAAGCATGCCCGCAAAGCTGGAGGAAATACTTCCTGACGGTAGTGTAAAGTGTCATCTTTCCCCTCGAAACTGTGTCATCCAGGAAGGTAAGGTAGGTTTTTGCAAGGTGCGCGGAAACAGAGGGGGTCGTTTAGTTACATTGAATTATGGTAAAGGCGTTCACAGTACCGAAGAGACGATCGAAACCGAGGCGGTATTCCACTTTGCTCCCGGAGAGCGAATCCTTTCCTTAGGCAATATCGGCTGCATGCTTAACTGCGGCTACTGTCACAACTGGAAGACCTCCCAGGCCAAATATGTGACAGACAAAGACGTGTACTACTACACCCCTGAACAGGTGGTGGAAACTGCACTAAAGCATGGTATACGCGTCATCTCCTGGACTTATAACGACCCTGTTGTCTGGCATGAGTTTATCCTCGACACGGCAAAGCTGGCAAAGGAAGCGGGGTTGATCAACTTATATAAATCTGCATTTTTTATCAGTGAAGAAGCCATTGATGAACTATTGCCGGTCATTGATATATTCTCCATTTCGCTAAAATCCATTTCCCCTGAATACTACCGAAAAGTCACAACAGGCTGGGTAGAGCCCGTTCTGGCCGGCATCAAGAAAGTATACGATGCGGGTAAATATGTTGAAGTCAGCACTTTGATGGTGACCGACATCAGTGACGATGAGGATACCGCCAGGAAGATTAGCCAGTGGGTATTGGATGAACTGGGCCCGAATGTACCGCTCCACTTTGTAAGGTTTCACCCCGATTATAAAATGAGTAATAGCATCCGGACCCCCGTGGACAGACTCCTGAAGGCTCGAGACATCGCTCGGAGCATGGGGGTTGAGCATGTTTATCTGGGAAACGTGAATGATGTCGAGGGCACCAATACCAGTTGCAATAACTGTAACGCTCTACTCGTTACCCGCTACGGTTTGAATGCTGACATCATCGGACTGGATAGCAATGGTTGCTGTACTCAGTGTGGGCACGATGCACATTTCAAGTTACTTGGCGAACACAAAGTGAACATTCCTGTTGAACTGCAAGAAGATGCGTTGACCGCTTATGAGAAGCGAAAGTTCGAGTGGCATGGGGATATCGTATCGTTGCATGCCCAAGTGCTGAATACTGAAGGCTTTGAACAGACCGTCTACCTGCGGCGCAATTATACCGACGGGCTTAACAGTGATTGGAAATCACTGACATTGCGGCCGTACGAAAGCTATCGATTCATTGTCGCCAAGGCGCGAATTGATGAATCAGGCCCTGAGGTCTGGCTTCCCAAGGGAGTTAACTCAAATCTTCATGAAGTATTCGACAGGGCTCACTTCCCAACCGAGTCGATTGAAGAGATTGGTATTTCGCAAAATGACATCACGCCGACAATTGGTTATGAAGGCAAGCAGAACATGTATGAGCAGATTATCAAACTGGTCAACAAGTCATGAATGTGTCTACTGAAATACTCCATATCAAGGTCGATGACCGAGAGGCCCATCCATCTGTGACGCCTATTTATCAGTGCAGCGCTTTTAGCGCTGACTCGGCGTTCTTCTACTCGAGAAAAGCCAATCCCAACGTGACGGAGCTGGAACAGGTTGTCGCTTCCTTGGAAGGCAGCGAATACGCCTTGGCCTACAGCACCGGAATGAGTGCCATCTACATGGTTTTGGAGCTGCTGAAACCGGGTGGGTCGCTGGTGATCAACAAATACATCTATGGCTGTTCTTATAAACTGTTTCAGCGATATGCTGCACGTATCGGTGCGCAACTGACGATTCTGGATCTCACCACAGAAAGTGGGTTGGAAGCGTTGCCATCGAACGTGGATATGGTCATTTTCGAAACGCCGACCAATCCCTTCCTGAAAGATATTGATATTCATGCGGTCAGCAGGGCGGTTAAGCAAAACAACCCACAGGCCCTGGTAGTCGTTGATAACACTTGGGCCACTCCGATCTTTCAAAAACCTCTAAACTTTGGCGCCGACATTTCTCTGTACAGTGCAACGAAGTATTTCTCCGGGCACAGCGATGTCATGGGCGGCCTGGTGCTTATCAACAGTGAAATGATTTATAAGCGCCTGCTCGAAGGTCGTTTTTATTCAGGCTCAATATTAGCCCCTTATAGCGCATGGTTGCTTCGCAGAAGCATGCAGACGTTTAACCTACGCATGGAGAAACACAGTAACACTACCTCCAGCATGCTCAACTACCTGCAGGAACTGCCCTTTATTGAGCATGTTTATTATCCGCGAGTCGATGACAAACAATTGACCGGATATGGTGGCATTGTGTTTGTTGATATTCGGTCCGATCTGGTTCCCTTTTACAAAATCTTCACCAGCGCCCTCAAATGGTTTGGAACGGGCACGGGAATGGCCTGTGTCACGTCGATGGTTGCTCAACCCTTTAGTGGGAGTCATGCCTCAATGACTGAGCAGGAAAAAGCGGACATGGGGATTGAAAAGGGTTTGGTTCGATTGTGTTTTGGTTTAGAAGCCCTTGAGGATCTTAAAGAGGATCTGCTTCAAGCATTCGAAACCATGGAAAACATGGCGAATCGAGAACGTGCACTTAAACCTGCGTAGTTGATGTTAATCATGAGCAACGAGCTTTCAACGGCTCGTTGCTTTTTTTATGGAGAAGCGAAATTGTCCATTGCATTCGAAAAAACGATATTCGAAGACCCTACTCTGAACGTTATCCATCTTCTAAATTCCATTTCCAATGAAAATCCAGAGGCTATTTCTCTGGCTTCCGGTCGACCTGATGATGAGCAATGCGACCACTCCCTCATCGATAAGGGACTGGCCAGCTATGCACGATACATCGCCGATACGGAACATTCACTTGCGACACTCCTTTGCCAATATGGAAAAACCGCCGGGATTATCAATGAGATAATCGCCAAATACTTGCAGGTGGATGAAGGGATAAAAATTTTCACCCCTGAAAGTATTGTCGTGTGTATGGGGTTTCAAGAAGCTGCCACCTTGACACTGTTAGCCATTTTTGAAGGGGGCGGTGTTTTATTAGTGCCTGACCCTGTGTTTTCCGGGATAACCGGTATTGCGAAATTATTAAGAATAAAAATTGTACCCGTTCCCATGGACACCTTCCTCGATCCCTCTGCCCTGCGTAAGGTAGCCAAGGAGCTGGAGTCCAGGGGGGAAAAGATAAAAGCGCTGTACGCGATTTCAGATTTTAGTAACCCTACTGCTGACAGCCTTTCCTATGAAGACAGGAAGGCTATGCTCTCCTTGGCCAACGAAATTGACTTTTTAATCCTGGAGGACAATGCCTACAGCTACTTCAGGTACGAGGGAGATAAAATCCCTTCGATGAAGTCGATCGACAGTAGTCGAGTGTTCCTTCTTGGCTCTTTTGCAAAGTCGATTTTTCCGGGATTACGTATGGGCTATGTCATCGCTCCGGAGGGCGCCGGGGTGATGTCCTTTAGCAGTAGATTATGCAAAGCCAAAAGCTTGATCACGGTCAATACACCTGCCCTGTGTCAAGCGGTTGTCGGAGGTTTGTTGATAGAGAACAATTACTCTTTAAAAAACCTGAACCAACCAAGAGTGTTGTCTTACACGAAAAAAAGAAACTGCATGATTGAATGCCTTGAACGTGAATTCCCGTTCAAGGATAATTCTCGAAGAGCTGTCACCTGGAACCATCCGACAGGTGGTTTTTTCATCAATGTACAGTTGCCTTTCACCTTTGAATATTCTGAAATGTGCGAGTGCGCCAGGAATTTCAAGGTTATTGTATTTCCCACTTCCTTGTTTTCACTGACGAATGAGGCTGTTACTCAGGTCAGATTGTCGTTTAGTAATGCGACAGAATCAGAAATCCAACAAGCGATAGGCCGCCTCAGGGCGTACATTGAATTTAGAATGCAGTAAAGTATCCTCCCGTGGGCCTTGGGGATTGATGCCAAGGCGTGTTGATCAGTCAATGAGAAACAAGCCTTGTATGACTTTCCGCTCAGGTACCTGTGGCAAGTATAACGCCAGTGGCTACCTGATAGGCACCTAGGATGCTTATGGTTGACCCGGAAAAATAGTTGATCAACCTAAGCTTTGATTGGGAGATCCGGGTCTTGAATATGGAGGAGAATCCGCTCAACCCCAGCCACCAGACAGCCGAGCCTAGAAATATACCGATCACCATAGGCAACACTGAGTGCTGACTGCTTTGATCATTGACCATGCCGTCACTCATGGCGGCAAATATCGCAATAAACGACAAGATGGTCATTGGGTTTGACAGTGTCAAAAACAGTGTAGTCGAGTAGGCTTTGAACATGTTGGCTCGCTCACCTGCCAAGGCTGTTGTGCTCCCTTTCGATCTTATTGTTTGATAACCAATGTACGCGAGGAACACGCCCCCGAAAATACACAACCATGGTTTGAAGCTAATGAGCGTCGCTATGATAGCTGTAATCCCCAGCGCACCGACAAATCCATAGATCGAATCAGCTGTAGCCGCCCCCAATCCTGTCGCGAAACCTGCTCTCCATCCCAGCATAAGGCTCCTCTGTATGCACAACAGCCCAATGGGCCCCACAGGGGCTGCAATACAAAGCCCAATGACCATTGACTTAACGAAAATCAACATAGATGCACCTCCATAATTGATACTGAAAGGTTAGGGGAAGTGCACTTTTTTATGAATTAATTATTAATCTTCACATAGGCTTTTCCGATAATTTTGCACGAAGTATTCTTGTTTTTCCTTCATTACTAAGGTGCAGCGGTGTCCTGGGCACCGGATACTCTCGATACCTATCCGGCACTGGAAGTCCGTCCGATGGACACTTGAAGTGGCTGGCGGATGCTGATCCGAAGACCAGCACCAGCCAATGCTTCAGAGACGAAACCGATCTATCGATTGCGAGAGTTTGCCCGTCAGCTGGCCTTAGAGGCAGCCCTGAAGGAGTTGACCTTGAGGGTTGAGAGCCAAGACGGATACTGACTATCTAGACCCACGACCAGAAACACGATGTTCAACTTTGCGTACCACTTTCAATGCTGAACCACCACTTCTTAGGCGTTTTCCGTGGCCAGGCGCCTGGCATTACGCCCCCGCTGCCGATGGACACGCGGATCGATGCCCCTGGCGACCAGTGCCCTCGCAACATCACGCTGAGCACGAGCATCTCGTAAGCTAATTTCAGGATAGGTACCGAGAGAAATACGCGGTTGTTTATCGGGTTTGGCGTGTCGGACCGCGGTCTTGGTGAGAGCCATCGCACACGCCACGAGAAAGCCGATATGCCGAACACCGGATTGATGTACTGGAGAATGTGCCCATTGGGGCTGGACCTGAGTGTTTTCAGGGGGGACGCGGCAAAAGTCAAAGAAAGACTTTTCTCTGGACGAAAAAAATGGACCTCTTTTCAGAGATCCATTTTTTAATGCTTGGAGCGGGAAACGAGACTCGAACTCGCGACCCCGACCTTGGCAAGGTCGTGCTCTACCAACTGAGCTATTCCCGCGTCTTGGTGAGGCGCATTCTATAGAATCCAGATGCCCCGTCAACCCCTTGATTCAAAAAAAGTTTATTTCTTTTCCACATCCGTCTTCAGATGCGGCCAGGCAGCCCGCAAGTATTGGACCATGGACCACAACGTCAGGCCGGCAGACACCAGCAGCAAGGCGTACCCCATCAGGACCCAGAAGCTGAAGCTCGACGGATTGGCCAGCAGAATCACCAGCGCCAGCATTTGCGCGGCGGTTTTCCATTTACCCAGGTTCGACACCGCTACATGGGCACGGGCACCGAGTTCGGCCATCCACTCGCGCAGTGCCGAGACGACAATTTCGCGACCGATGATAACGGCGGCCGGCAGCGTGAGCCACAGGTTGCCATGCTCTTGCACCAGCAGAACCAGGGCAACGGCGACCATCAGCTTGTCTGCAACAGGATCGAGGAAAGCCCCGAACGGTGTGCTTTGTTCCAGACGACGGGCCAGATACCCGTCGAGCCAGTCGGTCGCGGCGGCAAATGCGAAGACCGACGCAGACGCCAGATAGCTCCAGTGGTAAGGCAAGTAAAACAGCAAAATGAAGATCGGGATGAGCAGGACGCGTAGAACGGTAATCAGATTAGGGATATTCATCGGCACAACTGGCTACGAGGTGAGTTGGGCATTCTACTCGCTGTGCAGATTTGCATAAATCAACTCTGCGAGCTTTTTGCTGATTCCGGGTGCTTTGGCGATCTCTTCGATGCTGGCACGAGACAGCTCCTGCAATCCACCAAAATGTTTCAACAAATCGCGTCGACGTGTCGGTCCGACGCCGGCAACGCCCTCAAGCGTAGACGTGCGGCGAGTTTTCCCGCGACGTGCGCGGTGCCCGGTAATCGCGAAACGGTGAGCTTCGTCGCGGATCTGCTGGATCAAATGCAGCGCGGGGGAATCGCCGCGCAAGGTGAACTCATGGGCCGCGTCGTTGAGGTACAGGGTTTCGAAACCCGCCTTGCGCGTCGCGCCCTTGGCAACGCCCAGTAGAATCAGGTCTGGCACGGCCAATTCGTTAAGCACGTCACGGGCCATGGATAGCTGACCTTTACCGCCGTCGACCAGCAGGATGTCCGGTAACTTGCCCTCGCCGTCCTTCAATTTGCTGAAGCGTCGGGTCAGGGCCTGGTGCATCGCGGCATAGTCATCGCCCGGTGTAACGCCTTCAATGTTGTAGCGCCGGTAGTCGGACTTGATCGGGCCTTCCGGTCCGAACACTACACAGGAGGCCACAGTGGCCTCACCGCTGGAATGGCTGATGTCGTAACACTCAAGACGTTGCGGTGGCTCGTCCAGTTTCAGCACTTCGGCCAAGGCATCGAAACGGGCCGCGACGTGTTGCCGGTTCGCCAGACGTGCGCCCAACGCTTGCTCGGCATTGGTGACCGCCAATTGCTGCCAGCGCGCTCGGGTACCGCGTACTCGATGGCTGATGGTCAATTCACGACCGCGCAGCTCTTCGATGGCTGCGATCAGGATCGGAAAGTCTTCGTGAACCACGTTGACGATCAGCTCGCTCGGCAAGTCGCGTTCTGGGCTGCTGATGAAGTATTGGCCGAGAAACGCTGCCATGACTTCGGAAACGTCTTCCTCGATACCCACCTGCGGAAAGAAGTTCTTGCTCCCCAACACCCGGCCACCGCGCACGCTGATCAAGTGCACGCAGGCGCCACCTGGATTGACGAACGCCGCAATCACATCGACATCGCCCGTCCCGCCTTCCATGCTTTGCTGGTCCTGGACCCGACGCAGCAATGAGATCTGGTCACGCAGCTCGGCGGCGCGCTCGAACTCGAGGTTGACCGCAGCCTCCTCCATGGCCGCAGACAACTCATCCGCCAGGGCGTTGCTGCGCCCTTCAAGAAACATCACCGAGTGGCGTACATCTTCGGCATACACCTCGGGCTCCACCAGCCCCACACACGGCGCCTTGCAGCGCTTGATCTGGTATTGCAGACAAGGTCGAGCGCGGTTCTTGTAAAAGCTGTCTTCACACTGACGAACAAAAAAGGCCTTTTGCAGCAGACTCAGGCTTTCGCGAATCGCACCGGCGCTGGGATAAGGGCCGAAATATTTGCCCTTGGCCTTTTTCGCTCCCCGATGGATGCTCAGGCGTGGGAACTGACCATCCGAGAGAAAGACGTAAGGGTAGGATTTGTCGTCGCGCAGCAGGATGTTGTACGGCGGACGCCATTCCTTGATCAGCGTCTGCTCAAGCAGCAAGGCTTCGGTTTCGTTGGCCGTGATGGTGGTTTCGACCTGGGCGATACGGCCCACCAGCGCAGCAGTCTTGGGGGCAAGACCGGCTTTGCGGAAGTAACTCGCCAAACGCTTCTTGAGATTTTTGGCTTTGCCGACATAAAGCAGCCGCGCATCGCTGTCGAACATGCGATAGACGCCCGGCCGCCCACTGACCGTCGACAGAAAAGCACTTGGATCGAATATTTCAGTCATTTTCAGAGGCTGGCATCAACCATGCCGTGACGAACCGCCAACAGCGTCAACTCGACATCGCTGCTGATCGAAAGCTTCTCGAAAATACGGTAACGGTAGGTATTCACTGTTTTTGGCGACAGGCACAGTTTGTCGGAAATGATCTGCACTTTCTGACAGCCGACAATCATCAACGCAATCTGGATTTCCCGCTCCGACAAGGCGTCGAAGGGCGAATCATTGGTTGGCTGGAACGACTTGATCGCCAGTTGCTGGGCAATCTGCGGGCTGATATAGCGTTGCCCGGCAAATACCAGGCGAATGGCCTGGACCATTTCCGGCAATCCGGCGCCCTTGGTCAGGTAACCCGCGGCCCCCGCCTGTAACAGCCGGGTAGGAAACGGATCTTCTTCGCACACGGTGACTGCGACGACTTTGATGTCGGGATGACTGCGCAATAATTTGCGCGTGGCTTCAAGACCGCCGATCCCGGGCATCTTGACGTCCATCAGCACCACATCGGGTTTCAACTCACGCGCTTTGAGCAGGGATTCCTCCCCTGACTCGGCCTGACCGACTACTTGCAGGCCATCGATGTCAGCCAGCATTCGTGTAATGCCTGTACGAACGAGATCATGGTCATCGACTACTAGCACCCTAATCAAGCAGACACCTCGCGATTTGGTCTTATTGGGTTGCCGGACACCTTAGCAAAAAGCAACTGGCAGACCTAGCGGAAAGCAGCATATAAAAAGTGTCAAATCTTCTTGCGAGGCTTGCCACCAGTGTGTTTCAGCGGTGCAGTTCATTGATATCACGCTGCATTCTCAGGAAACACTGGTCTTTGCCGACCACCTTCAGGCCCTTTCTTTCGTAAAGTATTTTTGCCGGATTATTTTCAAAAACGGTCAGACGCAATGCCGGACGTCGTTCCTTGCATGCCATGGCGAATACCTGATCGATCACCCAGGACCCGGCGCCCTGCCCCTGGTACGCTTCAAGCATATGCAATTCGCGGATATACAAGGCTCTGGCGTCACGGCTCAGGCTGACATAACCCATCAGCGTGTCATCACGCACGATCAGCCAGTTTTCGCGCCCCTCCCAAGCGACATCGAAGGCCTCGTCCAGCCACAACAGCTCATGTTGAATGTAGTAGCGAAGCATATTTCGACAAGTCAGGTCACGAGCAAAGTCCAGATCCCGAGACGTTGCCGGACGCAATTCGAAACCCATTCAAGCCTCCGCCACAGCCACGATTTGCCCTCTCCAACCGTCAGCATTGCGCCGAGCAACGACCATAAGGCTCCCCGTACCCGGGGCCGCCACAATCAACGTCCCGTCCCCCGCCCAGATTGCACTGCGCCCTGCCGACTCCCAGCCACCCGTTGTGCCACCATGGTTGGCCATCAGAACCGCCATCGAGTGGGTGCAAGCATAGCCTTGCAATAGTGCGGTATCTGGAGCGTAGCCGTTTTCTGTGATCAACACGCCCGCGGCGTAAAGATCAGCGCCCTGCCGTGCCGCGGCTGCCGCGTGACTGGCGTGAGAAAAATCGGCGCAGACCGCCAGCGCGACGGTGTCGGTACCGATCTTCAATGTCGAACCGCCTGTTCCCGGAGCAAACGCCACCTCCTCGCCTGGGTGCAGATGCTGCTTGCTGTAAACCCCAAGCGAACCATCGGCGCCCAATACCAGAGCTCCGATCAATACCGGCGAAGCATCCGACAGACGAATCGGCATCCCGACGACAGTGGTCACACCGACTTCCCGCGCGAAATCACGCAGCGGTTGCAGCACCCCGGCGTCCGGCCTTATGGCCAGTTCCGCCGCCAGGCCGCGTTCATACCCGGTCAGTGACAGTTCCGCAAACACCAGCAATTGCACGCCCTGCTCCGCAGCAACCTGCATGAAGCGCCGATGCCAGGCCATATTGGCGGCAAGATCACCGGCGATGGAGATCGATTGAGCGGCGGCAATGGTCAGTGTCGTCATGGTTTCGTCCTTGTGACGTTGTAGTTATCGGGCGCGGCGCAAAGTGTGTCACAACACCCGACGTACTCAAGCGATAGAAAAGCCCATGATCATCGATAGCATTTTCTGATTGAATCCGCGTACCGGCCTCTAGTAAGCTCGGCGCATTCATCGGAGACAGACCATGCTCAACGCCCTCTCACAGCTTCGTACCGCCAGCGCCCCGCGCTCGGTTGCGGCTGCCCGGGTGAATGACGTTTGTGCTTCGGTCAGCTTTTATTTTGGGTATTGGTTTAGCCACTGGCGCGCCTGATACCCACACGGCGCCCACTTTAAACGGGTCGCCACCAGAGAATTCTCAACCCCCGGTCGGCCTCCCGACCGGGGGTTTTGTTTTTTCAGCCCTGAACATTTTTAGCGTCACACCAGACAATTTGAGGATTCACGACATGAACTACGCCACTTATTACCGTTACGACAGTTTTACCGCCTGGCGATTTACCAGCCTCCGCTCGGGACAGCCTGCCGCCTCCGATCGGTCACCCACAGGTGGCAAGCACACACACGCAGCCAATCCGGCCAATTGTCGAACACCCCAATAGGGCCGAGCGCGCGGGAACGAACCCGCCGCCAGCCCAGGAAGCCCGAATATGAACTCGTCCGTCTCTGCTCTGCCGCTGTCCACCTTGAGCCCTGCCAATGAAGCGCTGACCTTGCGTCTGCCCAGCTCATTGCAGCTCAAACAACAATTACCCCTCAGCAATGCGCTGACCCGGCAAGTCGCCAACCACCGTCAGGCGGTTCGCGCGATCCTCAACGGTGAAGACTGCCGTCTGCTGGTCATCGTCGGCCCCTGCTCGATTCACGACCCACGTTCAGCCCTCGAATACGCCGCCAACCTGGCCCGGCTGGCCGCTGAAGTCAGCGATGAGATGTTGCTGGTAATGCGCGCCTACGTCGAAAAACCCCGCACCACGGTCGGTTGGAAAGGCCTGGCCTACGACCCGCATCTGGATGGCAGCGACGACATGGCGGGCGGTTTGACGCTGTCCCGCGAATTGATGCGCGAAATGCTCCAGCTGGGCTTACCCGTTGCCACCGAGCTGCTGCAACCGATGGCCGCCGGTTACTTCGACGACCTGCTGAGCTGGGTCGCGATTGGCGCCCGTACCACCGAATCACAGATCCACCGGGAAATGGCCAGCGGCCTGGGCATGCCGGTCGGGTTCAAGAACGGCACCGATGGCAGTGTGGCTGTGGCCAGCGATGCCATGCGCTCGGCCGCCCATCCGCATCGTCATTTCGGCGTCGATAGCCAAGGGCACCCTGCAATTATTCAGACGCCGGGCAACCCCGACACCCATCTGGTTCTGCGTGGCGGCCATCGCGGGCCGAACTACGACCGCGACAGCATCGCCCAAGTGCACAGCGATTTGACCAGACTCAAAATCCCGGCGCGGATCATGGTCGACTGCAGCCACGCTAACAGCGGTAAAGACCCATTACGCCAGCCAGCCGTGTTCAACGACGTGCTTGAACAACGCCTGCAAGGTGATCGTTCGCTGGTCGGCATGATGATTGAGAGCCATCTGTTCGAAGGCTGCCAACCGTTGAGCCCGTCGTTGCGTTACGGGGTGTCGGTAACGGACGGCTGCCTTGGCTGGACCGGGACGGAACAGTTGTTGCTGCTGGCAGCCGAGCGACTTCATGCGCAGCGCCATACTCAACAGCCAAAGTGACCAGTAACCGCCTTCCGGTTTTCAATCGAATACCGGAAGGCGGTTGACGTTGAAACAGGTTTACGAGTGCACTTGCACCAACGTGACTTCGGACTGCTGGCTCACATCGTCGAGACGTTCGACCGAAAAGGCTACCCGGACCGTCAAGTCCCGATGCTCGCGCCAAAACCTGTAGGGAACGATAAATACCAGCGGTTGCCCGGCCATTTCCCTGGAAATTTCACGATCATCGCGATGATTGAAATGCTCCCCGTCACACTTCAGATAGACCAGTTCCCCCTCTTCGGCCTGAGCATTGTCGATCACGACGGTGACACCATCGATCGTATCTTGCAGATCCAGCCAACCCTCATCGGCTTCCAGCACGGTAGGTGGCAAAAGCGGTCCTCGTTCCAGCGGGCCGATCAACAGCTGTGCAGGTTCCGAGAAGCGTGACGCTTGCCCATTCTGCTCGACGCAGTAGCTGATCGTAACGGCTGCCCCGAGATTGGGGGCAATACAGTCGGGACTTACCCAAAAAGACAGTTCACCGCCGACTGCAAAAGATTCGATTTTCAATGTGTCATTGAAACTCGCTTGGGGTGTCACACCTGCCCAGGACAGCAAGACCCGATCTCCAACCGCCATCCGGGCGTACGGCCTGATGGTAACGCGCGCGCCCTCCCCGACTCTGTCCGGATCAAGCGTGCCGCCCACCGCATCGTTCACAATCACAGGCAGCAAATCTGGCCGGGCATCACCGACGTTCAGGTACAAACGCCCGGACGCCACAGGTTCCTGAAGGCGCGCCGTGTAGAGGGTGTAATAGACCTCGAGTGACCCGCCGTCCAGTGCGGCGATGTGTACGGCCGACACACAAAAGACAATCGCCCTGCCCACCTGAGCTTCGCTGACAAAACGCGATACCTCATGCCGATACGCAACACCCTCTGAATCGATACCTGACCAGAACATGACCAGTTTGTCTCCGCAGGCCATGTCCGGGTAAGGAGAGACAGTAATAATGGCCTTATTGTCGGATGGATCGAGCATGGCGTTATCCGCCTGATCCAACTGTGGTGCCGCCATGCAGTGCTCTACAACATTCAAGTTCTCTGCTTCATAAGTAGTCATTCAACGCTCCAGTCCTTGGAATAAATGCCGCCTTGAGGTCGGCATCGAACGAAGCCTATTGAAACCCGCGGTGCTGATTCGCGCTGCCGGACAATCGCGTCGGCTTGCACGGTAAAAGGACGTTTCAGAAGTAGGTCATTGCGAGGAAACGCGCAGTCATCGTTAAAAAGATGTCCGGATATTCCGACCAAGACCTCATGCTCATTCGAGCTTTCGTACAATTTCTATTCCGTTTTCATCAGGTTACAGCGGCTTTTTCATACATCGCCGAGCAGGCGGTGTGCTTTAGAGTGCGCCCTTGAGCACACACCTGACTTACTGTGAAAAAGGAATGTACATGCTACGGAATGCAACCACTCAGTATCCGATCCTGCTGGTCCATGGGCTCTTCGGCTTCGATCGCATCGGCAATCTGGAACTGTTCCATGACGTCAAACTGGCTCTGAGAAGTGCTGGTGCGAGGGTTTTCATCCCACACCTGTCAGCCACCCACAGTAATGAAACCCGCGGCGAACAACTGTTGGCGCAGATCGACCGGGTATTGCAAGGAACCGGTGCAAGCAAAGTCAACCTGATCGGTCATAGTCAGGGCGCACTGGCTGCACGGTATGCGGGGGCGCTGGCGCCAGAGGTGGTCGCTTCGGTGACATCGGTCAGCGGGCCGAACCATGGCTCGGAACTGGCCGACTTCCTGCGTAAGGCGCTGACGCCCGGGCGCCTGCCCGAACAGGTCGCCGGAGCGGTGGCCACCCTGTTCGCCGACTTCCTGTCGTTGCTCAGTGGCAGCCGGCACCTGCCAC